>JAFQND010000295.1 GCA_017396055.1 Oscillospiraceae bacterium | reverse complement strand
AGCGCCATGTAGGAGTAAGCAGCTACAGCGATGGAGCCCAGCAGGTGAGGTGCGAGGGTCTTGGTTACCAGGATTGCGGTAGGACCGTCAGCACCGCCGATGATACCGATGGAGGAAGCTTCTTCGGGAGTAAAGCCCAGCAGCAGTGCGCCGATGAAGGCGATGAAGATACCGGCCTGAGCAGCAGCGCCCAGCAGGAAGCTCTTGGGGTTGGCGATCAGAGGACCAAAGTCGGTCATGGTACCGATACCCAGGAAGATCAGAGGAGGATAGATACCCAGTTTTACGCCCAGGTACAGGATATCCAGAAGACCGCCGTCGTGTAAGACCATACCGTAGTCGATCTCGTTGCCGACGAAGAACTCCATGTGGAACAGGTTGCCGCCGGGGATATTGGTCAGCAGCATACCGAAGGCGATGGAGAGGAGCAGCAGGGGCTCATACTGTTTTGCGATAGCCAGATAGCACAGAACGCAGGCGATACCGATCATGACCAGCTGCTGCCACTGAACAGTCGCAAAGCCGGAAGTGAGCGCCAGCGATTTTACGCTCTCAAGAAAAACTTCAAACATTTTTCAGTTTCCTTTCTTTATTGTGATGAGATCAGAAGGGTCTGACGGTGTCAGCAAGACCGGCATTTCTCCATGCGGAGCCGCCGCTTCTGACGCGCTTGATGCTCTTGACAACATAGGACTTGCCTGCGCCTTCCTCAGAGAGGATCACAGCCAGAGCGGCGGTGATGGCTGCAGCGATCTCGTCCATATCCTCGCCTGCGGGAGCGGGAGCAGCCACAGTGACCTGAGGAGCGGCTTTGGGAGCAGCAGGAGCGGGAGCAGCTTTCTTGGGAGCGGGAGCCTTCTTAGGGGTCTTGTCGAAGATCTTGCTGAAGGCCCAGACAACGATGATCAGCAGGATCAGAGCGACGAAGACGACGACAAGGCCGGTCAGTACAACGGCGCCTGCTTCGGTCCAGTTGATGTTCATGGTTCATATCTCCTTTTTAAATTGTTTATGTCGATCCTCCAAAGAGGAATGGATAGAGGGAGCCGGAAACTTTCCGGGAAAGCTGTCTTTTCAGACAGCGGAGAAATTGGTTTCCCACGCGGGAAAATAGGGGTGATGCCTGAGCAGGATCCGGTAACCGGGATTCAGCTCATGTAAAAGAAGGGGAAGCGCAAAGATATCCTCAGTCCGGTGATAGCCGGAGAAGATCAGCTTCGGCCGGTCTTCCGAAAGAGTTCTGCGGGCGCCCAGCAGGGCTTCGCGCTCGGCACCTTCCACGTCCATCTTGATGAAGGTAAAGGGACCGTACTCTTCTCTGAGGCTGTCGATGCTGCGCACCGGGACATCGATCTTTCCCGCGTCCGACAAAGAGGAGGAACGTCCTGCCCGTCCGTCGAAGCGGAGGATCCCGTCTTTTTCCCAGATGCCGGCATTGAGGATCTGTACCTGTTCGTATCCCGGCAGGGAAGCGGTGCGGGTGAGTTTTCTGAAGTTTTTGGGGTCGGGCTCGAGGGCAAGGATGCTCTCTGCCTTACCGTTCGTGAAGCTGAGAAATTCGGTGACCGTGTCGCCGTCATAGGCCCCGAGATCGAGAAAACGCTCGTTTTCGCCCGGTGCCATCACCGAGAAGACCTCATCTCTTGACGATTCGCACGCTGTCAGCAGTTCGGGCCTGCCGCTGAGCTTGAAGTTGACCACCGACCGGAAAACATGACGGGACTGCTCGTCCGCCATCAGGTCATAGGCCGCCTGAAGCTCATGTGCATGCTCACGCACATATTCGTCGCTGAACAGTCCGCCGCCGAAGACCGGCACGTCCGGGATCAGAAGGGGATGTTTTTTTGCGATCAGACGGATCTTTTCCATCAGATCGGGGAGAAATGCCGCAAAGCAGAGAAGGATGACGAAATCGCCCAGTTCTTCTTCTGTTTCTTTCAGCGTCCGCACAGGAAAGCCCTCGAAAGTCTTTCCGCGGACGAACTCGTCGCTTGCAAAGATACCGCTCACCTTGATGCCGTATTCCCGGCAGCGGGCAAGGATCTTCAGCGCGCCGTCTCCCATACCATACAACACAATGGGACGCCGTTCGGACTGCAATGTTTTCCAGATGGAATCTTCCTGAATAAAGTCCAGCAAATCCAAACTCCCCCATGTTAATGATAATGTTATTATAACGTATTTTTCACCCTTTGTCTATAGGTTGTCAATCATTTTTTCACTGTCCGCGCGCAGGGGATTTTGGCAGTTTTGACAATTGACAGTTTTCATTTTCCGGTATTCGGCTGCCAGTCGTAAAAGAAAGAACGGCTGTACCCTCAACAGGTACAGCCGCTTTGGCTATCAATAATCTGGGTGACCGCAGGGAACGGTTATCCTTCAACTGAAAACTCACTTCAGCCACTGTTCAAACCAGCCGGTGATCTCCTCCAGCCGTCTGACGCGGTTTTTGGGCTTGCCGGAGCGGGAGAGCTCGTGGTTTTCGCCGTGGAAGAGGCACATTCTGGCGGGGACACCATGCATTTTCAGCGCGGTGAACATCTGGATCGCATCGCCCATCCAGCAGCGGTAATCCTCGTCGGACTGAATACATAAGGTTGGTGTCTTTGCTTTGTCTGCATATTTTAACGGAGACTGGATCCACATGAGATCCGGATTGCTCCAAGGATT
>JAFQND010000294.1 GCA_017396055.1 Oscillospiraceae bacterium | reverse complement strand
ACCGTAGCTGCGCAGATCATTCATCGTGACATTTCCCGAGGCGAGGAGGCGCGTATATTCCTCGTCCGCGGGGACAAAATCCTTGGGATCACGGGTGTTTTCATAGACAGAAATCAGTCGGGAGGCGTAATTTTCATATCCGCCGGCTTTTTCCCGGTAGAGATCGTCGATGGTGACGGCGTACAGCCGGGCGATGGCGGGCAGGAGCAGCACATCGGGAAAAGTATTGCCGCATTCCCAGCGGGAAACAGCCTGAGGGCTGACATGAAGTGCTTCGGCGGCTTGTTCCTGGGTGAGTTTTTTCGAGAGCCGCAGGCGGCGGAGATTTTCTGAAAAGATGGTCATATGGACACTTCCCTTTGTTGTATTCGGAGCTCCTGGTTCCATCATAGCATAAACAGAAAATGATACCAGTTCTCATTTTAAGAGGGAACTCTCAGAAAATGAGAATACCCGGCAACATTGTTGCCGGGTATGTGGCTCAGAACCAGTCGCCGTAACCCAAGGCTACCAGATTGTCATGGCTGATCTTCAATGCCTCAAAGGGATCACGGCCATAGCAGTCGTCCTGTTCGACCAGGAAGTATTCGGCGCCGCCGGCAAGACCTGCTTCGATGCAGGCTTTGATGGGGAGGTTGCCCTCGCCGACTTCGGCAAACTGTACCGGCTCGTTGAAGAAGGCGTTCATGAAAGCTTTCATGGCGTCGGGTGCAGTCATGTCGGGCATATTGACCTCGGCGATTCGATAGTCCTTCAGGTGCAGCAGACGGACAGAACCGGCATATTTTTCGATAAACTTGACGGGATCTTCGCCGCCGCGGTGGATCCAGTGGGTGTCCAGCTCAAAGCCCAGATGGGGAGCGTTGGCGCGGATGATATCCAGCAGATATTCGCCGCCGTATTTGACGAACTCCACATGATGGTTGTGGTAATAGAGATCGATACCTTCTTCTTTCAGACGCAGTGCGTACTCTTCAGCCAGTTTGGCGAATTCCACAGCCTTGTCATAGCTGCCCACATAGCTCATGGGAAGCATACCGATGCGGAAGAGGTCGCAATCCAGTGCACGGGCATCTTCGACCATCTTTTTGAAGCCGTCGGGGTCTGAGAGAAAATCACCGGGCTGTCCGGGAAACATGGGGGATACGTTTGCGGATACGGAAGAGATATTAAAACCAAGCTCATCGATCGCGCGGCGGAATCCGGCGACATTTTCGGCGGTCATGGGGACCTGAGAGATCTCGGCACATTTATAGCCGATCCCGGTAAGGCGTGCCATGGTTTCATAGGCATCGAAGGAAGGCATCTTTGCGGGGGCGATGGTGGACATCTGTACACCGATCAGACCTTTTTTGCTCATAAGAAAAGCTCCTTTTCAGTTTATTGGGAATACCGGTTTATGAATTTTTACAGAGGATTTCTGCATCCAGCACAAGATCACAGCGGGATGCAACAGAAAATGTATCAAAATACAGTTGCTCCATCGGGATCCATTCGTTGAAAAAACGTTCATGCAGAAATGCGGGGCGGGCAAGGATGCGCTCTCCGCGCAGCTCGGGAGAGATCTTCAGGAACACTTTCAGATCGGCATAATCGCCGAAATGAGGATGCAGACTATAGCTGCCTTCGATGACGGTCAGCTTTTT
>JAFQND010000293.1 GCA_017396055.1 Oscillospiraceae bacterium | reverse complement strand
GAAGCTCTGGAGATCCTCCGCCGCAAGAAAAAGGGCGGCTACAATGTTGTGCAGATCGATCCCGATTATGAGCCCGACCCCATTGAGCGCCGCCACATCTTCGGCATCGGCTTCCAGCAGGGCTACAACAACTTCGAGATAAACGAAGATCTGCTTAGCAATATTGTCACCGAAAACAAAGAACTGCCCCTGCAGGCAAAGCATGACCTTCTTCTGAGCCTCATCACCCTGAAGTACACCCAGTCCAACTCTGTGTGCTACGTCAAGAACGGACAGACCATCGGCGTCGGCGCCGGTCAGCAGAGCCGCATCCACTGCACCAGACTGGCCGGCAGCAAGGCCGACAACTGGATGCTGCGCCAGCATCCCAAGGTGCTGGGTCTGCAGTTTGTGGACGGCATCCGCCGCGCAAACCGCGATAATGCCATTGATATCTACATCTCCGACGAGTACGAGGACGTGCTGGCCGAGGGCGTATGGCAGGAGACCTTCAAGGTCAAGCCCGAAGTTCTCACCCGCGAAGAGAAAAAGGCTTGGATAGCCACCATGAGCGGCGTTTCCGTGGGCTCCGATGCTTTCTTCCCCTTCGGCGACAATGTTGAGCGCGCCCGCAAGAGCGGCGTTGAGTACATCGCCCAGCCCGGCGGATCCATCCGCGATGACAACGTTATCGACACCGCAAATAAGTACGGTATCGTCATGGCCTTCACCGGCATGCGACTGTTCCACCACTAATTGCCGTCTAGGGGGTATCCAATACCCCCTAGATACGGGCCTGCGTGCCGACGATGTCGGCGACTTGTACCGATACCCCCGGTTTCGCGTCTGAGTGACGCGGGTCGTGGTATTTTCAGCAGAAGTGAATTCCGCTGAAAATTGCTTATAAAAGCTGCTTCTCATTTTCCGAACGGATCCGCTTCGCTGGGCTCCGTTCGGAGAAGATAAAAATGAATTACTAATTTCAAAAACAAGAATCGAGGTTTTTCAGCTATGAATGTCATGGTAACAGGCTCGGGCGGACGCGAACACGCAATCGTCAAAGCACTGAAAAAATCCCCCGAAATTGATAAGCTCTACTGCCTGCCCGGCAACGGCGGCATTGCCGCGGACGCCATCTGCGTTTCCATCGGTGCCACCGATATTGACGCTCAGGTAGCTTTTGCAAAAGAAAACAACATCGACTTTGCCGTTGTGGCTCCCGATGATCCCCTGGTTTTGGGCGCGGTCGACGCTCTGAACGAAGCCGGCATCCCCTGCTTCGGCCCCAACAAGGCTGCCGCCATCATCGAAGGAAGCAAGGTCTTCTCCAAAAACCTGATGAAAAAATATGGCATTCCTACCGCCAGGTATGAGACCTTTTCCGACATTCCCTCTGCATGGGCTTACATCGACACCCTCACCGCTCCCGTGGTGGTCAAGGCCGACGGTCTTGCTCTGGGCAAGGGCGTTATCATCGCCCAGAGCCTGCAGGAGGCAAAGGATGCCGTCCGCGAAATGATGGAGGAAAAGAAGTTCGGCAACAGCGGTCTGAATGT
>JAFQND010000292.1 GCA_017396055.1 Oscillospiraceae bacterium | reverse complement strand
TGACGGCTGCCGATGACAGCTGCGGAGGGATCTTCGCCTGTGTACTCGTCCTTAACGGTAACGGGATAGATGATGTCGCCCAGCGCTGACAGGCCAAAGTTGACGATCTGGACCGTATCCTTGGAACTGAAGGAGTACAGACGCTCGTACGCTGCTGTAAAGGCATCACGCAACGTCTGGGCAGACGCAATGTCCTTCATGGTAATGGGCACGCGAATTTCATGATTCTGACCCTTGTAGCGCATATCCAGGAAATACTCCCGGCTGCGCAGAGACTGTTCGATCTTTTCTTCGTCAAACCACTGCTCGGCATCCTTTTCCAGAGTGGCAAACCACTTTTCCAGAACGGCGGCGCAGTCGTCGGAAATGTCCATCACATAGGTCTGGACAAAGTCACGGCGCATATTTTCCGTGAGCAGACCATAGGCTGCAAGCAAACCGGGCGTTTTGGGAATCAGAGCCTTTTGAATGCTCATTTCTTCCATCAGTTCCGCCGCATGGAGAGGACCGGAACCGCCGAACGCCACCAGACAGAACTCACTGGGGTTGTAGCCCTTGGCCACGGTAACATTCTTGATCTCCTTGACGATGTTGGAATTGGAGACGGAGATAATGCCTCTTGCCGTTTCCAGAAGCTGCATATCGATCTTCTCGGCCAGCTTGCCCACTGCCTGTTCGGACAGATCGGATTTAATGGGAAGTCTGCCGCCCAGCAGCGTTTCCTGATTCAGATGGCCCAGCACTACACGGGCATCGGTGATAGTAGCTTCCCTGCCGCCCAGATTATAGCAGGCAGGACCGGGATTGGCGCCGGCACTCTGCGGGCCGACCTTCAGGATACCGCCACTGTCGATCCAGCCAATGGAACCACCGCCTGCACCGATGGTGGAGATGTCGATGGAAGGGATACGGACAGGATAACCGCTGATGGTCTTTTCATCGGAGGCCTCAAAACGGCCGCCGACCACCAGACTGATATCGGTGCTGGTACCGCCGATGTCGACGGTGATCAGATCTTTTTCATTGATCAGATCGGTAATATACTGTGCGCCCACCACACCGGCAGCAGGGCCGGACAGAGCGGTTTTCACCGGGAACTTCATGGACTCGTCAATGGACATCAGACCGCCGTTGGAGTGGTTGATATATGTACTCTGAATACCGATAGACTCCAGTGTCTTTTTCAGGTTGTTCATGTACTTTTTGACTTCCGGGCCGACAAAGGAGTTCAGCACTGTGCCGCACAGACGTTCATACTCACGGAACTGCTTGGACAGATCGCTGGAAATGGTCAGGAAAGCTTCAGGGAAATGCTCTTCCATGATCTTTTT
The DNA here is from genome assembly GCA_017396055.1 of Oscillospiraceae bacterium. Lineage (GTDB taxonomy): Bacteria > Bacillota > Clostridia > Oscillospirales > Ruminococcaceae > Faecivivens. The sequence goes on along the minus strand of JAFQND010000292.1, from coordinate 981 downwards.
GACCTTGGCTTCGTTTTCCGGATTCAGGTAGGCATTGAGCAGCATGACTGCCACAGACTCGGCGCCGTTTTCCTTCAGAGCCAGAACCACACGTTCAACTTCTTCCGGATCCACTTCACGGACAACGCCGCCCGTGCAGTTCAGACGCTCGCTGACTTCATAACGCAAATCACGGCTCACCAGCGTCCGTGCCTTATCCACCTGCAGGTCATACAGATCGGGACGCTTCTGACGGCCGATCTACAGAAGATCCCGGAAGCCGCCGGTGGTGATCAGGGCCGTTCTGGCGCCGCGACCTTCCAGAATGGCGTTGGTGGCAACGGTGGTACCATGCATAAAACGGCTGACATCTTCACCGGAAAAGCCGTATTCTTCGGCAATGATCTTCACACCTTCCACCACAGCCGCCGACTGGTCGTGCAGAGAAGACGGAAGCTTGTACACCATCAGCTCGCCGCTTTTTTCATCAATGGCGCAGATGTCGGTATTTGTACCGCCGACGTCAACGCCGATTCGAATGGTTCTCCCATCCATATTTTCATACCTCTCTTCAAAAAAGAGACCATGGTATCCCCCATGGTCTCATACAAATTCTTTCGTATGATGCCACGACAGCGCTCCATCCCTTGCAGGATGACAGTCCGCAGCATCTTCTCCTGCGGCCCGGCTTCGCGTTCTTCAGGCAGAACAGCGAACCCTCGGCGAAGGCCCCTTTCCCGCTTCCCCTGCCTGTTTCTCGGGCTGCGGTACTGATGGACTTCGCACCTCTATCATGATACTTTAATTCATTATAGTGATACACTTTGAAAAAGTCAACAAATTTTCCGCAAATTTTCGGCAAATAATTACAAATTCCCAGTCACCCGTAACATATCGGGATCATATTGTGTTTTTTTGTTGTATGTACTATAATGTAAGAAGCATAAACAGGAGGGATCGCCATGGCCAGAATATCCACAAAAGAAAACAAAAACGCATATC
>JAFQND010000291.1 GCA_017396055.1 Oscillospiraceae bacterium | reverse complement strand
GCTTTTCACTGAATGAGGTATCGGTCGCCCATGATGAATGGGGCGCACCTTTTCTCAGATTATCCGGCAGGGCGCTGGCCCTGGCCGAAGAAAGAGGTCTTTCGTTTTCGCTTTCACTTACCCATACTGACGATGTGGCCGGTGCGGTTGTGATCGCGTTTGAAGAAAAATAACCGGCTGCAGGCAAAGGAGTTTTCCATGAAGATACTTTCCTCTTCTCTGATGAAAAAAGCAGAAACCATTGCCGACGGAAAAGGCTGTTCCTATGGCGAACTGATGGAGAATGCCGGTACTGCGGCGGCCAAAAGGATCTGCCGGATCATGGACGGCGGTGTCGCGGACAAGCATTTTCTGATCCTCTGCGGCAGGGGCAATAATGCAGGTGACGGTCTTGTTATCGCAAGACATCTGCTCACCTGGGGAGCAGATGTGACCGTGCTGTTTCTGCTTGGTATGGACAAAGAAAGAATGACACCGCTCTGTCGGGAGAATCTCGCGCTGCTGAATGGCTTTGCCCGCCTTCGCCTGACCGACAGGCTTCCCGAAGGTGCGTTCGACGCGGTGATCGACGGCGTGTTCGGCACCGGTTTTTCCGGTTGTCTTCCCGAGAATGTCCGCGAAGTTTTTGCAAAAATTCCAAAACAATCTGTAATATTTGCACTTGATATTCCTTCCGGTATCAATTGTGACAACGGATTTGCTGATGAGAATGTACTTTCTGCTGATTACACGTTCAGCTTCGGCGCGCCGAAACCTGCTCATATTCTGAAACGGTCGGCTCTGTATTGCGGAAAGACCGAGGTGCTTTCGATCGGTATTGAGGAAGAAGATATCGATAGTCTGCCCGGCATTCGTTTTCTGAACAGAGATGCCGCCGCAAAAGCGCTGCCGAAACGGCAGCCTGACAGTCATAAAGGAAGCTATGGAAAGCTTCTGAATATCGGCGGATGCAGCCATATGACCGGTGCGCTGATGCTTTCGACCATGGCTGCGCTGGCAGGCGGAACCGGCCTATGTAAAGTTGCAGCCCCCGAAACGATCACCCACATCGTTGCCGGCAGTATTCTCTCCTGTATCCACGCGCCGCTGCCGGTTTCTGACAGCGGTTCCATCTCCTGTGAGGCACTTCCCCGGCTGGAGAAAGAGCTGGACTGGGCGACAGCGCTGGTGCTGGGATGTGGTATGTCCGTCTGTGAAGATACCGTCCTTCTGACCGAGACTTTGCTGCAGACTTCCCGGGTGCCCATGGTGCTGGATGCCGATGCGATCAACTGTCTTTCCGGTAAGGCAGAACTTTTGAAAAAAGCCAAAGCGCCGGTGATCCTGACACCTCATATGCTGGAGATGTCCCGCCTCAGCGGTTATTCGATGGAAGAGATTCAGAAAGACCGTTTCCGGATCGCGGAGGATTTCGCAAGGGAATATGGTGTGACGCTGGTACTGAAGGATTCGACCACCGTGGTTGCTTCACCGGATGGCGTTTTGCGGATGCTTTCTCCCGGATACGGAGAGATGACCTTTACCGCCAACCGCTCCAGCGGTCTTGCCAAGGGCGGCAGCGGCGATATTCTTGCGGGTCTGATCGGTGCGATGATCAGCCAGGGCGCTTCTCCCGAAGATGCCGCTGTCTGCGGTGTCTGGCTCCACGGAAGAGCGGCCGACCTCTGCGAAGAAGAAATGACCGCCTACTGCATGCAGCCTGTTGATGTGCTGCGCACTCTGCCCGCTGCCTTTAAAGAACTGCTCTGAGAAGCATGAAAAGATCCTGTGCCGCATAAAATGGTGCAGGATCTTTTTTGACAGAGGAGGTTTCCCGGATGGGAAGATGGATCATGACAGCCGCTGTTCTGGCGGCGGGGACAGTATTTGGTACGATGGCGTTGAGCGGCTGCGGCAGAAAGCCGGCCGATATGACTCCGGAGGATGCTGCGGCACTTTTCGGGACGGATTACACCGTGAGTTCCGATATCACTTTCGGCGAACTGCAGCTGACCGCGGATCTGACAAGACAGGGCGGTCAGACTGCCGTGGTGATCACTTCCCCCGAGCATCTGGAGGGCCTTTCGTTTGACGGCAGCACGGTCCGGTATAAAGATCTCGAGGTGACAGCAGCACTGCCGGCGGCGTCGCTTCAAACGGTGCTGGACGATGTACTGGATCAGCTCGGACGGCCGGAGAGCCTGAAAGTCAGCAGATCTGAGGACGGTCAGACTATTGTCAGCGGAAACGCAAACGGAAACTTTTCACTGACCGTATCGGATGGAGCGCCCGTTCTGCTGAAGATGCCGGGCGAGGGATTGACGGCAGCTTTCCGGGATTTTACGCCCTCAGAGAACGGATAAACGAAACCGCCGGGATCAGACGATCTCCGGCGGTTTTTATCATTCTTTTGGTTTCAGGCTGCGAAGTTCTTCCGTAATATCTTTTTCCAGAACATGAAGGATCAGCGCAGAGAGAAAAGCGATCAAGGCCAGCAGTGCCGAGCCAAGCAAAATAAAGAGGAGCAGCTCTGCCTGGCCGTCATCCCGTGAGGAAACGGGCTGCATTCCGCGAAAAAGCGTGATCACGGCGGTTATCGTCAGAATCACACCGACCGTCATCAGAATCCGCTTCAGTTTCCGGGTTCGCTCCAATTGAAACATGGTGTTCCTCCGTGCTCAGCCGATCACTTCACAGAAACGGTCAGCCACTTCTTTTGCAGTGGCAGCGCGGCCGAAGGAAGGCGCACATTTTTCGGCAGTGATCTCGAACAGCCAGCGGCCTTCATATCCAACGTCTTCCAGAAGCTTGCGCAGTTCTTTCCAGTCGATATCGCCTTCGCCGGGCATCCAGTGACGTTCATCAACAAAGTCATAGTCGGACAGATGGGTGGTGACGATATATTTGCCTGCTTTGGCGACAAAGTCCTTGTGGCTTTCTTTCAGCAGGTGGTTGACGTCAAAGCAGATGCGGACAGAGTCCTGATCGCCGATGATCTTCAGAAGCTCGTCGGCACAGTTGCCCAGACAGGTGCGGGGCAGGTCTTCAACAGCGACAATAACACCGCAGGCGGCAGCGGTCTTTCCAAGGCGGGCGATGGATTCGGTCGAATGAACAATGCGGGAAGGGCGGTCACTGTCATCGATAGGCTCTGCACTGGGGTGCAGGATGGCATAGGTGATACCGTGTTCACCCATCCAGCGGATGATCTTCTCCTGTTTGCAGAGAACTTCTTCACGGATGGCATCATCGTTCTGGGAAACGTCCCAGTAGTGGCTAAAGGGAAGATGCAGGGAAGAGGGGACAAGTCCGCCGGCTTTCAGAGCTTCGTAAGCGCTGGCAGCTTCGGCAATAATATCATCAGGGTCAGTCATAGCGCCGTGAGTATCGATCTCGGCATCGGTAAAACCTGCTTTGACCGCATCGGCCCAGAATTCAGGCGAGGCATCATAATTGAAACAGGTAGCAAGAGCGAGCTTTTTCATAGATATTTCCTCCTTGTGCCGTTTTTTCACTGTCAGTATAACGCGGAAAAACAGCCCCGTCAAGGCTTTTGTCTGATCGGGAAGATTTTCAAAAAGAAAAAGGCCGTATCTTTACCGATACGACCCTGGAGCTGAAGATGGGACTTGAACCCACGGCCTGCTGATTACGAATCAGCTGCTCTACCGACTGAGCCACTCCAGCACATAGCCTTATTATTATATCACAAGTTTTCTGATTTGTAAATGATTTTCTCGTTTCCTTTCCGGAGAGAACCTTCCCTTGATTATATGGGGGCATTCTGATATAATATAAAAAATGATCTGATGTAAAGGAAGCTGATTTCTTGATCCATAAAAAGCCAAAGGAATACCATCTTGTCCCCATGAGAAAAGTGGGGCTGATGCAAAATCCGACAAAACTTATCGTGCTGAGCTTTGCCGTGCTGATCCTGACCGGGGCGGTGCTTCTGAGCCTTCCTTTCTCCAGCCGTGAGGGGAATTTCACACCGTTTCTCAATGCACTTTTTACCGCCACTTCGGCGACCTGTGTCACGGGTCTTGTGACCTATGATACCTATGCTCACTTCAGTACCTTCGGCCAGTGTGTCATTATTTTGATGATTCAGCTGGGCGGTCTGGGTTTGGTCACCCTGACCAGCTTTTTCTATCTGGCAATCGGCAAGAAGATGGGATTCCGGTCGGCACATCTCGCCCGCGAGTCGATGGGTTCTGACGAACGGACCGATACCAGACAACTTCTGAAAATGATCATCGCAACGACTTTTGTCACCGAACTGCTGGGTGCTCTTCTGATGCTGCCGATATTTGTGCCGGAGTACGGAAAATACGGCATTTTTATGGCCGTCTTCCTTGCCATCTCCGCCTACTGCAATGCCGGCTTTGACCTTCTGGGTATTGTGGAGCCGGGTTCCAGTATGATCACTGCACAGGGCAACGCGCCGCTGCTGCTCATTGTGATGCTGCTGATCGTTTCGGGCGGTCTGGGTTTCATCGTCTGGCAGGATCTCTTTCTCTATCACAGAAGGAAAAAACTGATGTTCCATACAAAGATCGTTCTTGTGACAACGGCTGTCCTGATCGCGGGCGGTGCGCTGAGTTTTCTTTTGCTGGAGTGGAACAACACCATGAAGGATCTGAGCTTCCCCGAAAAGATCCTCAACGCCTTTTTCCAGTCGGTCACCTGCCGTACGGCGGGCTTTGACTCTCTCGGACAGGGAGAGATGACCGGACTTTCCAAGATCCTTTCCATATTTCTGATGTTCATCGGTGCTGCCCCCGGTTCAACCGGCGGCGGTGTCAAGCTGACCAGCTTTGTGGTGTTGGTCATGACGGTACTGTCCGCTGTGCGGAGCGAAGATGAAACGGTCATCGCCGGCAGACGGATCGAAAAAACCGCTGTCTACCGTTCCTTTACGGTGGCGGTGCTGGGTGGTCTTCTGGCCTGTGCAGCCGCGGTGGTGCTGATCGCCTCGGACGGAGCCAACGAACTTGATGCTGTGTTTGAAGCAATATCCGCCTTCTCCACGGCAGGACTTTCCGCCGGTCCCACGGCAAACGCCGGTTTTCTTTCCAAATGTGTGCTGATCCTGACCATGTTCGCGGGACGTGTGGGTCCGGTCGCTCTGATCATTTCTCTTTCCATGAAAGAATCCTCGTCCTCCCGCAGCAAAGTGCTGCCCGAAGGACGTATCTGGGTGGGCTGATCGATGCAGCTTGAAAAACTTTCTCCTCCCCGTCTGATAAAAATTTATTACAGACATCTCGTTCACGACTTTCCCCTGGCGGAGAGACGACCGCTTTATAAGATCTTCCGGCTGATGGCACTGGGCCGGTACGATTTCTGGGCCATGAGGGACGGAAAAGAACTTTTTGCCTATGGGGCGACAGCCCGTGCGGACGGCGATGTGATGCTGGATTATCTGGCAGTGTGCCGCGGCAGACGCGGACAGGGCCACGGTACCCATATGCTTGCCCTTCTGGAGCAGGAGTTTGCAGACAAGGCCGTCTTTATTGAAGTGGAGGATCCCGAAACCTCATGCAGTGACGGGGAGCGCCAGATCCGTCTTCGCCGGCTGAGGTTTTATCAGCGGGCAGGATTCCGTGATTCGGGTGTCCGGTGCAATGTTTACGGTGTGGATTTTATGATCCTGCTCAAAGGTCCCAAAATGTGTGAATCCGAAGCGCAGCGCCGTCTCGACCGGATCTATCGGGCGGTCTTCACACCGAAAGCTTATGCCGGACATATTCGCTATACCGGTCATAGCCGATAGGCCTGATTGAAAGAAAAATGGAAAAATCCCCCTCTGAAAAAGAGGGGGATTTCTGTTATTTTAAGAATCCTGCAATGATCTTTGCTTCAGCTTCTTCTTCGGTGAGGCCGAGGGTGCGGAGCTTGAGGATCTGCTCGCCGGCGATCTTGCCGATGGCCGCTTCGTGGATCAGCTCGGCGTCGCCGTGATTGGCTTCCAGTTCGGGTGCAGCACTGACAGTGGCATTTCCGACGATGATGGCGTCACATTCCGAATGGCCGGTACAGGGGGCGTTGCCGCAGATGCGAGAGCGGTATTCCTGATGGGAATTGCCCTTAGCGACCGAGCGGGAGACCAGATCTACGCCGGAGTCTTCACCGTTGAGCTCCACATCAAAATCGGTCTTGGCCCATTCTTCGCCGTCTGTCATTAGCCGTTCGCGGATAATGAGACGGGCACGGGCGGCAAGTTTGCCGGTGGTGACACGGCGGGTGCGGTCTACGCCGCCCAGCTGTGTGGTGTCCATGGTCAGAACAGCCTCTTCGGCAAGATCCACCTCGGTGACGGGATCGATGACTCTCTGTCCTGCGCCGACGCCGGTACCGATATGCTTTTCCAGATAGAGCACTTTTGCGCCCTTTGCCAGGAAGAAGCGGTGGATGCCGTTGTGACGGGCGGCGCTCTCTTCCTCATTGTGAACACCGCAGCCGGCGACGACGGTCACGTCACAGTCTTCGCCGATATAGAAATCGTTATAGACGAGGTCATCCACATTGCCGTGGGTGACACAGGCGGGGATATAAACAGTCTCGCCCTTTGTTCCGGGGACAACACGGACCTCCATGCCCGGCTTATCGGTCATCGAGGTGATCAGAATGTGTTCGGTGGACTGTCTGTCGGCACAGCCGCCGTCCACGCGGATATTATAGGCGCCGGTAAAACCTTCCTCGCGGTCGGTGATGGCGCCCAGTAATTGTTTGGTGATCTCGTTCATGGATACTCCTTTTTATGCTCGTGCGCGCAGATATTCCATTGCCTGCTCCACGCCGTAGTCGAAGGGCTCGGGGTGACAGAGCTCAAGCGCGTAAGGTCCGGTATAGCCGGCATCTTTCAGAATTTTCAGGCAGGCGTCAAAGTCGATGCAGCCGCTGCCGATGGTCGTATCTCTCAGCCAGCGGCCGTTGTTGGTCCGGTGCCATCCGCTGCCGGGAGCGGATGGGGCGGATTTTCGGATATAATCCTTGATATGAACGTGGACGATCTCTTTTGCATAGGCGCGGAAGAAATCTTCCGGTTCGGTGTCGACAAAGAGACAGTTGCCGATATCGCCGCAGACACCTGTGTTATCACATCGGCGGCTGATTTCGCGGTAAAAGCTGCCGAATCCGTCGATGCCGTTGACGACTCTGCCTTGGTCTTCATAGATACAGGTGAGTCCCAGTGTTTTCGCGTAGTTCGCGATCCGCTCGGCGGCATCGGTGACAACTTCGATGGCTTCCTCATTGGAGGGGGCGCCCACTGCTTCGGCAGAACCGACCATCGTATGGTGCAGATAGGGAGAACCCAGTTCTGCAGCGATCTCAGCGTGACGCATCATGACAGCTTCTGCCTCGGGAGAGCGGTAAAGGGCTGCTCCAACCGAATAACAGGCCATATGCAGACCGTATTCTTCGAGGACTTTTCTGGCTTCGCGGGCATCTTTCACCGTGGGGAAGACCTTCGGACAGCCGGTTCTCGCAGTCTCCAGCATCTCTACCGAAGAAAAGCCCATCTTTCTGGCATATTCCGCCGCGGCCCGGATCCCTTTTTCCAGCACCGCTTCGGCAAAATACATGTAAAAGGTAAATTCCATCGTTTACTCCTGCAGTGTGATCATTCCAGAGCGGACAGATATTCCATCGCCTGTTTCACACCGTAATCAAAGGGTTCGGGATGACAGAGCTCGAGCGCATAGGGACCGGTATAGTTGATCCGCTTGAGGGTCTTCATGATGGCGGGGAAGTTAACGCAGCCGCTGCCGACGGTGGTATCTCTGAGCCAGTTGCCGCCGCGGGTGGGATACCAGTCTTTGCCGGGGGCGACAGGACCGGTCTTGCGGATATAGTCTTTGATATGGACATGGACGATGTCATCGGCAAAGGCTTCAAAGAAAGCATCCGATTCCACGTCGACGAAATAGCTGTTTCCCACGTCGCCGCAGACACCTACATTGTCGCAGCGGCGTTTCATCTCGTTGAAGAAGGTACCGAATCCCTCGATACCGTTGGCATACATGCCCTGGTCTTCATAGATGCATTTGATGCCCAGAGTCTTGGCATAATTGGCGACCCGCTCGGCGGCGTCGGTCACATAGGCGATGCCGTCCTCGAAAGAGGGCATGCCGGGCTGCATGGCAAAGGCGAGGATCAGCGTGTGATGCAGGAAGGGAGAACCCAGTTCGGCCGCGATCTCGGCTTCTTTCATCAGTGCGGCTTCCATTTCGGGAGACTGATACAGGGTGGTGCCGACGGAATAGCAGGCCATATGCAGACCGTGGTCGGCGAGAACCTTCTTTGCTTCACGGGCCTCAGCGAGGGTGGTGATGGTGACGGGGGCGCCCAGCTCCAGCATCTCTACGGAAGAAAAGCCCATTCTCTGTGCATATTCGGCGGCCGCTTTGATGCCTTTTTCCTTGACCATTTCTGCAAAGTTGCTGTAAAACGTAAACTGCATGATAGTTCCTCCTTCAAAAAATCACGGATTGACGGCGGGACAGCATCCCGAGCAGCCGCCGCTGGCGAACAGATTGGGCAGGATCTCATCTTTCGGGCCGTGGGCTTCTACCTTGCCGTCGGCTACAACGACGATCTCGTCGGCGATGTCAAGGATCCGCTCCTGATGGGAGATGATCAGAAGGGTGCCCGAAAGTTTTTCCTTCAGTTCTTTGAAGACCTTGATCAGGCTCGAAAAGCTCCACAGGTCGATGCCTGCTTCCGGCTCATCGAAGATGGAGAGGTGGGTGCCGCGGGCGAGGACAGAGGCGATCTCGATGCGTTTGATCTCACCGCCGGAAAGGCTGGCGTCCACATCGCGGTCGATATATTCTCTGGCACAGAGTCCGACCTTGGACAGAATGGTGCAGCATTCATCTTCACCCAGTTCGCCGCCGGCTGCAAGACCGATCAGATCGCGGACCGAAAGGCCCTTGAAACGGACAGGCTGCTGAAAAGCATAGCTGATGCCCATGTTGGCGCGCTCGGTGATGTTTTTGCCGGTGATGTCTTCGCCGTCAAAGAGGATCTTTCCCGAAGTGGGAGTCTCCAGACCTGCGATGATTTTGGCAAGAGTGGTTTTGCCGCCGCCGTTGGGACCGGTGATGACCACCAGTTTTCCCTCCGGTACAGTGAGATCCACACCGTTGAGGATCCCTTCTCCGTCCGGCAGCTGCCAGACGACGTTTTCCAGTTTCAGCATGTTTATCGCTCCCGAATGTCAGGTTATATAAGCATAGGCTTCGTTTGTTATTATACCATATCGTCCATCGAAAGTACAGCCGGATTCATTTCGACGAAATAACCAATCCGAGTGGGAAATTCCCGTCATTTCGGCGAATTTGAAAGGAAGGTGCAACTTTTGACGGCGGACAGGTGTACTATAAGTAAAAAGACCCGAAGGAGTGATCAAATGAGAAAGGCTGTAATTTCCGCGATCGTGTTTGCAGTGGTATTTGTTTTTACTTATCTGGCTCTCTGTTATATGGTTCCGGGCCTTCGCATCAAACTGGATGCCGACGCTTTTACTTATTTTGTCGAGAGTATCTGCAGCCTGGTGTTCTTCAAATCTGTTATTTCGCTGGCAGCCGGTGTGATCGCCTGCACAGCAGCGGTTTTACTTTTGAGGATCAAGAGGTGATATCTTGCGAAAGAGAATGATACTGTTTTCTGTAATATTGGGGCTTGTGCTTGCCGGCTGTGCAAAAAGCGTTGAGACTGACTATGCTGACCCGGATCTTGGCATCACGCTGACCGCAAAGAATGTGACACCCTGCGGCATGACTGTTGTCTGTACCCAGAGCGGCGGAGAAGCGACGGGCGAACTGAACACCGGCAGCTGGTACCGACTGGAATCGATGGACGGAAAAGAGCCGGATTATATCGTTGACGGAGAGATCGGCTGGGACAGTATGGCATATTTTGTTCCCATGGAAGACACCGTCGAATGGACGATAGACTGGGCATGGCTTTACGGCGAACTCCCCTCGGGAGAATATCGTATCTGTAAGGAATTTATGGATTTCCGCGAAACGGGCGACTTTGACAAAACGCTCGTATACG
>JAFQND010000290.1 GCA_017396055.1 Oscillospiraceae bacterium | reverse complement strand
TGCGAACGATGAGCCCTGTGCCGAAAATCCCGGCAACAATTCCTCCACCGTTTATCGGGTGGAAGTGATGGGCACCACCGTCCTCTTCCCCGGCGATATGGGCTGCGAGGCGGAGGAGCGGATCCTGGACTGCCCCGAAAAGCTGAAGGCGGACATCGTCCAGATGTCCCACCACGGTCAGGAGGGCCTCTCGAAAGAGGTCTATGCCCTGATCGCGCCGAAGCTCTGCCTCTGGCCGACACCGGACTGGCTTTGGGTCAATGACGCCGGAAAAGGCCCCGGCACCGGACCCTGGAAGACTCCGGACACCCGCAGATGGATGGAAGAACTGAACGTTTCGAGCCATCTCGTCACCAAAGACGGCGACAGCTTCGTCCGCTTCCTGGGCGAAGGCCGGTTCACCTTCGGCAGATGGCAGTAAAAAGGAGAAAGCAGTATGGCAATGGAATTTTCTGTATGGTCAGCTTATTACGCCGACCTCTCTCCCGAAGAGGCCTTTGCACGGCTGAAAGCCCACGGCATCAATGCCTCTGAGATGGGCACCAACCACGGTCAGATGCTGGCTGAACGGGACGAAGACGTCCAAAAGACCGGCGCCGCCTTCAAAGCCTATCTGGAAGAGCTGGGCATGAAAGTCACCCAGGGTCATCTCTGGCTGCAGGCACGCATCGTCTCCAATCCCGAGGCAGTGGACATCATCAAGCGCTGGATCAATCTGTATGAGGCCATCGGCATCCAGAACATGGTGCTGCATATGGATGTCTATAACATGGAGGAAAAATCGGTCGAAGAGATGCACGACCTGAATGTGGTAAAACTCAAAGAGATCGCCGCCCATATCAAAGGCAGGGATATCTTCATCTGCCTGGAGAATCTCTTCCGCCGGGGCAGCGAACATGTCTGTCAGCTTCTGGAGATCATTGACCGGGTGGGTTCTGATCAGTTCGCCGTCACTCTGGACACCGGTCATCTGAACATGGTAAGAACCACCTCCCAGCGGGAGTTCATCCTGACCGCCGGAAAGAAACTGCGCGCCATTCATATCGCCGACAACGAAGGCGACCGCGACCAGCACCTGATCCCCTTCGGCAGGGGCAATGTGGACTTCAAAGAAGTGGTCGCCGCTCTTCGCGAAGTGGGTTATGAAGGTCTCTTCAATTTCGAGATCCCCGGTGAAGCCCGCTGTCCGCTTGAGATGCGGGACGCAAAACTTTCCTATATCGCCGAGATCTATCGCTATCTGATGGCATGAACCGGACAGCCTGTGTGAAAAACACGGGCTGTTTTTTTATTTGTGAATTTTTTGAAAAGTGGGTTGACTTTTTATTCTACATGGCATAGAATGAAATTACTACATGATGTAGAATATCATTTTGGGGAAGGATCCGTCCCCGAAAAGGAGCAAACGCCATGCTGCAGAAAATGTCCGAAGCCGAAATGGAGATCATGGAACTTGTCTGGAAGATGACCGTTCCCTGTACCTCAGCCGATATTCAGAGGGAACTTCCCGCCGATAAAAACTGGAAACCCACCACCCTGCTGACCTTTCTGTCGAGACTGGTGGAAAAAGGACTGCTGAGTGCCGAAAAACAGGGCAAACAGAATCTTTACCGTCCCCTTGTCACAAGAGAAGATTATCTGGCGGCTGAGACCCGCTCTTTCCTTGACGAACTGCACGGCGGTTCGCTCCGCAGCTTTATTGCCGCTTTGTCAAACGGCGAAAAGCTGTCAGAAGATGAGATCGGTGAGCTGCGCCGTTGGCTGGAGAGCCAGTAAGGAGGAAAAAATGAGAGAAATCCTCTGTATTCTGGGCATAACTGCTCTCTGCGGATGGCTGACGGCGCTGCCGCTGCTCTTTGCCCGGAAAATACCTGCCCGTCTGAAGCTGAAACTGGCTGCTCTTCCCCTTGTGACGCTTCTCTGTCCGCTGCCGCTTTTCTGCCGCAGAACGGTGGTATTGCCGGCAGCAGAAACTGTTCTTCTGCCCGCTGTTCCGACGGTGCCGGAGCTGCCCGCTGTCCCGGCTCCCGTTTCTCCTGCAGAGAGCCCGGTATTCACCGTCGGCGCGGAACTGATCGGCGTGATCTGGCTTATCGGTATGTTCTTTTACCTGCTGATGCAGCTGTCGCATCTGGTCAGTCTGAAACGGCATCTGGCCGAGCGAAGCGAAGTCACGCCCGGAATCCGCGCAGTATACGACACACTCTGCAGTAATGAAAAACTTCGCCGCCGTCCGGAACTCTTTTTCTTCCCGGGTGCGGATACGCCTCTGCTGACCGGAATCTTCCGACCGATGATCCTGCTGCCCAGGACAGAATATACCAGCGAAGAGCTGCAGCTGATCCTCCGGCATGAACTTACCCACCATAAACAGGGTCATCTGCTTTTACAGGCGATGGCAAGGCTGGCTGCGGCTGTACATTGGTTCCATCCGCTGGGACATCTGCTGCTCCGGGCGCTGCCCCGTATCTGTGAAGAGGCCTGTGATGAAACACTGGCATCAAAGCTGACCCCGGATGAACGAAAACACTACGGGCTTGTGATCCTGCGGTTTGCCGGCAAAGAGATCGGCGGATGTGCGGCGCTTGCAGCCCGGCATGACATGGAAAGAAGGTTGAAAGCTGTAATGAATCCCAAACACATTTCACCCAGAATCAGGCTTTGGGCAATTCTGAGTGCTGCCCTTTTGCTGCTTGGCAGCTGTGGGATCAGCTATGCGCTGGCGCCTGAACAGGTAAAACAAGCTGAAATATCCGCATCGGATCTGTCCGGGATCCTGCCGGGACCTGAAACATCTTCCGGTTCTGCTGCCGAAGAGTCCTCCCTGCCGGAAGAAGATCCTGCAGCACCCTCTGAGCCCGCTTCTGAGCCCTCAGAAGAACCAGTTCCCCCCGAAAGTGAAATTACTCCCGAACCGGACGAAAACGTTTCTGAGCCGGTTTCTGAGGTGCCTGCGGAGATTCTGCCCGATCCTCAGCCGGAACAGGAGGGAGAATATCAGGAAGTTACCCACTACCCCGCTCAATGCTGGCCGCTGCCCGGTCACACCACCATCACTGCAGAATTCGGTGGCAGCCATGACCACCACGGCATCGATATCTCCGGTGAAAATATCGCAGGTGCTCCCATTGCCGCATGGCGGACCGGCACCGTCCTCTCGGCCGGCTATGACACCCAGCACGGCAACTGCATACTGATCGACCACGGCGACGGTCTGTGCAGCTTCTATGCCCACTGTGAGAGCCTTGCGGTAAAAGAGGGTGAGAATGTCGCCGTCGGTCAGACCATCGCTGCTGCCGGTGCAACCGGCATGGCGACCGGACCCCATCTGCATTTTGAGCTGCAGCTGAACGGCACCCCAATCGATCCGGTGTATTATCTGCCGCTGAACGAGCTCTGCGGCTATCCCAAAGCGAAATATTTCCAGGGCGAAAGCCATCACGAAGAAAGCTCCGGACATCACGAAGACCATCACTGACATGAAAAAATCCCCATCCGCAACGGATGGGGATTTTGCTTTTGGGGAATTATTCTGCGGCAACTTCCTTTGCCACGCGGATGAGGCGATCAACTGCCTCGACGATCAGATCGCTGGAAGTGGCCAGATTGATGCGGATATGGGACTTGTTCTCGCCGTCTCCATAGAAACCGTCACCGATGTTGACAGCCAGACGGGCGCGCTTCTGGGTATACTCGGCGGTGTTTCCGCTGCCGAAGACATCCTTCAGATCGACCCAGCTGAGATAGGTGCCCTGCAGGGGCGATACGACCGCCGCAGGAAGCTCTTTGGCAAGGGTGTCACGAAGATAGCAGTAGTTGTTCCAGATGGTCTCAATGCAGCCTTCCAGCCACTCTGCGCCGCCGGTATAGGCTGCTTCACAGGCGATGGCGCCGAAGCTGCTGCCGTTACCCAGATGAACGCTGCCGAAAACTTTCTGGAATTTCGCGCGGATCTCGTCACTGGGAATGATGGCGAAAGAGGTCTGGCAGCCGGCCAGGTTGAAGGTCTTGGAGGGAGCGGTCATGGTGACCAGCATATCGCTGTAATCGCCGACGGTGGCAGTGGGGATCTGAGTCTGACCGGGCATGATGATATCCTGATGGATCTCGTCACTGACAACAAGAACGCCGTGTTTGCGGCAGATCTCCAGAAGAGTCACCAGTTCCTCGCGGGTCCAGACGCGGCCGACGGGATTGTGGGGCGAACAGTGGATATACATCTTGACATCGTTCTCGACGATCTTCTTTTCAAAGTCGGCATAATCAACAGTATATGCGCCATGGTCATCATTCATCATACTGGTGACCAGCTTGCGGCCGCTCTCGCGGACTGCAGCAAAGAAGGGAGGATAAACCGGGTTGAGAGTAAGGCAGGTATCACCGGGTTCGGTGCAGGCGTTGACCATCGCAAAGAGACCGGATACAACACCGGGGGTATAGACCAGCCACTCCCGCTTGACCTCATAGCCGCGGTGTTCCTTTTCCCAGGCAATAAAGGCATCGTAATAACTGTCGGGAGTCTCATAATAGCCGAATGCGCCGTTGTTGACTGCTTTCTGGACAGCTTCGACAACGCTGTCGGGGCATCTGAAGTCCATATCGGCGACCCAGAGAGGGATCAGATCCAGCTCACCGTAAGCAGTTTTCATGCCGTCCCATTTAACACAATTGGTGCCAAAGCGTTCCACGTAATATTTTTTCTCAAAAGCGGTTTTTTCCATAGGAAATCATCCTCCGTCATTTCAGAAATTCGGTTCTTCCACAAGATATTATATCGTGCTCTGTCGAAAAAAGCAACCTTATTGCCCCGGCAAAACAAAAGAAAAGCGCCCCCGAAAGAGGGCGCAGATCCCGTCCGTGTCTTATTTGCAGTGATGACCGCAGTCGTGTCCTTCGTGGCTGCCGCAGTCGTGGTCGCCGCAGTCGTGGTCGCCGCAGTTATGTTCGCCTTCACCGTGATGATGATCACAGACCGTGTCGGGGTCATAGGCAAGACGGCCTTCCATCAGGGCTTTGACCTGTTCGTCGGCATCTCCGGTCGCACCGGGATAGAGGGCAATACCCGCCTCGGCAAGAGCAGCTCTTGCGCCGCCGCCGATACCGCCGCAGATGAGGGTATCAACGCCGAAGGTCACAAGAAAATTGGCCAGGGCACCGTGACCGCTGCCCATAGTGGGCAGAACGACCTCGGAAACGATGGCGCCGTCCTTGATCTCATAGACTTTAAAGAGTTTGGTGTGGCCGAAGTGCTGGAACACCTGGCCCTTATCGTAAGTTACTGCAACTTTCATTGTGGTTCTCCTTCCTTTGAGCAGCTTTCCGAACAGTCTTTGCATCCGCCGCAGCGACGTCCTTCACAGCCTCTGCCGTGACAGCTTTTTCCGCAGCAGGTCTCTGACCGTTCACAGAGAACATAATCCCCGCCTCCGATCACCAGCGGACGTCCGGCAGTCAGCGCAAGCGCAAGCTTGTGCCTTGCCGACTCATATACCGCCTGCACGGTGGTGCGCGCCACATTCATCTGACGGGCGCAGTCCTCCTGGGTACATCCCAAAAGGTCGATGAGCCGGATAGTCTCGTACTCATCCACGGTCATCCCGATGGAGGGGACATCCTCTGCCGTACCGGCCGGCTCAAAGCGGCTGACCGCAGGCAGGGCACAGATCCTTCTGAATTTCTTCGGACGGGGCATAATGCTCTCCTTGTTTCTGACTTATGTCAGTTATTATACGCTCATTTGGAAGAATTGTCAACCACCATCTGCACAAAATGCTCGAACCAGGGGGCAAAATCGGGTGTACGGTCGTCCCAGTGAGCACCGGTCAGCCGTTCGGGATGGAACTGCGTGCCGATAATGGGAAGAGTCTCGTGCTCATAGGCTTCGATAATGCCCTCGATGGAGCGGCCGGTGACCTTCAGACCCTCGCCCGGACGGCGGACAGCCTGGTGATGGGTGGAATTGACCCGGAACTCGCGGCCGAAGATGCTGTGCAGCACCGAACCTTCCTCGGCGAAACAGGGATGACGCAGTCTGGAATCAAAGTGAACATATCCCATCTGGGTGGGAATGTCCTGCCAGAGGTCGCCGCCCAGCACAACGTTAAGTACCTGGAAACCGCGGCAGATGGCGAGAATGGGCTTGCCTTTTTCGAGGAAAGCTTTGGTCAGCTCGAACTCATAAGCATCCCGCAGAGGATCGGGCGTAACGCTGTCGTTGAGGATCTCTTCACCGTAACGGGAGGGGTCCACATCTTCGCCGCCGGAGAGCAGAAGGCCATCACAGAGTTCGCTGAGTTCTTCTGCGCTGTATTCCATGGTCATAATCGGAACGCCGCCGGCGGCAGCGATGGCTGCACCATAGGTATGGGGACAATGCAGCGTACGGGAACCGCCTTTTGCAGGATCTTCACGGTTGCTGCTGTTGGTGATCAGAATCAGCGGTTTTTTCATGATGTGTCTCCTTAATATTCAATGTCATAGATACGACTTTCGGTCAGCTCGCCGTTTTTCCAGCTGAGGTCGACAGCTTTTCCGTTCTTGATGCGAAGACCTTTGACCGAACCGTTCTTCCAGCCCTCGGGCAGACAGGGCAGCAGCTTTACTTCACCGCCGCGGTCCTGCACCAGCAGATTGGCGATACCGGCAGAACCGCCGAAGTTACCGTCGATCTGGAAAGGAGGATGGTTGTCCCAGAGATTGGGCAGGGTGGAACGGGTCAGCAGAGTGCGCAGATAGAAATCGGCTTTTTCTCTGTCCTGCAGAACAGCATAGAGGTTGATCAGCCATGCACAGCTCCAGCCGGTGTGACCGCCGCCGTTTTCGATACGGCGCTGCAGCGAAACGCGGCAAGCCTCGGTCAGCTCGGCGTTTCCGACAAACTCTTCACCGGGGAAGAGACCGTACAGATGGGAAACGTGACGGTGACCCAGTTCATACT
>JAFQND010000289.1 GCA_017396055.1 Oscillospiraceae bacterium | reverse complement strand
CCGACCTCAACACCATCCGTGCGGTGAGAGAAGTACTGACCGGTGAAACGATCATACCGGGCGGAGCATTGTTTTTCTATGCGCCCCGATGGGCATCTCCTTCGGCGGCGGCGTGGTTTGAGAATGATCTGACTTATCTTTTTGAGATGGAGGGACACCGGTTTTTCAGATGAGTAAAAAACTCTGAGAGATTTTCGGTGACAGGTTTCCCGTTCTGTGCTATACTGATATAAAGACTTCTATCTGTGGAGGGAAATCCATGAGCAAACCTCTTATTCTGGTCGTTGAGGACGATACTGCCGTCAGCAATCTGATCTGTACTACACTGGAAATGCAAAGTTATCAGTATAATGCCGTCAAAAACGGTTCAGATGCCATTCAGGGCGCCATATCCTGCCGGCCGGATGTCATTATTCTTGATCTGGGACTGCCGGATATGGACGGTGTCAGTGTGATCCGGAAAATACGCAGCTGGAGCAATGTTCCCATTATCGTTGTCAGCGCCCGCAGTGAAGACCGCGATAAAGTTGAGGCGCTGGATTCCGGCGCGGATGATTATCTCACAAAGCCTTTCAGCGTTGACGAACTGCTGGCAAGACTGAGAGTAGCGCTCAGACGGGTCCGGTTTGACAGTGAACGAGAGGCAGAAAGCAGCGTCTATGAAAACGGTGCCCTGCAGATCGACTATGCCGCAGGATGGGTCAAACGGGACGGAAAAGAGCTGCATCTGACTCCCATCGAATACCGGCTGCTCTGCCTGCTGGCAAAGAATACCGGCAAAGTACTGACCCACAACTATATTCTCAAGGAAGTCTGGGGCAATACAACGCCGGATGACACCCCTTCCCTGCGGGTGTTCATGGCAACTCTTCGCAAAAAAATCGAACCTGTCCCTTCCGAGCCGAGATATATCCAGACCCACGTGGGCATCGGCTACCGGATGCTGAGACAACAGAACAGCGGAAATGAAACCTGAGGAGAAAATGACAATGAACCGTAACGAACTGCTCAGACGGCTGGATGAACTGAACTATGACAAAAACGAATACTGGCTGGTGGCCGGCGGAGCGATGGTCTTTTACGGATTCCGGGATGAGACCGGTGATATCGACCTGGGCTGCACCAAAAAGATGGCTGATGAGCTGGAGGCGGCGGGATGTCCCGTCAAACGGCTTGCGGACGGAACGAGGAAACTCTCCCCTGCCCCTGATGTGGAAATTTTCGAGGGCTGGATCGTCGGACAGCCCGAAAAGCATGACGGTGTGCCGGTCGTGTCGGTAAAAGGTCTGATCGAGATGAAGCGCGCCCTCGGACGGGAAAAAGATCTGAGGGATATCCGGTTGATCGAAGAGAGAATAAAATGAAAAACAGCTCCGGTTTTCCGGAGCTGTTTTTGTTACTGCGGCTTATTTCAGTCTGACACAGATACCGACAAAACAGGTATAGGGCTTGATCAGACGGTCAAAGAATTTCTTATCCCCGTGGGCATACTCATGACCGGAAGCAAACCACTGCTCCCACGCATCATCAAAGCAGTCCATTTCCCAGGTGTCGACCGATGAGATCCGTTCGTTTTTTCCGATGATCTCTTTCCACCGGCAGGGAGACTGGAACATATAAGCTTCGTCGCCGAGCCACTCGGAAAGGAGTTCTTCCGACCGGCCGGAGTAAGCGTTTTTAACACCCGGAATACCGATCAGAACAACGGCACCGTCAGCAAGGAAAGGCAGGATCTTCTCCTCGAAAAAGCCCGGCTCAGCGGCAAAATAATGATAAGAGTCGACGCTGAACAGCGCAGCAAACTGCTTTTTCGCAAAGGGCAGTTCATTGGCATCGGCGTGAACGGGAGTGACACGGTCACGGATACCCCACTCTGCAAAACGGGCAGCATTTTCCTCTGCGCTGATCCAAAGATCGTCTGCGATGACCTTTGCACCGGTCTCTTTGGCGATGACCAGGCTGGTCAGACCTTTGCCGCATCCCAGATCGAGGACAGTATCATCAGCATTCAGCCCAAGCGGACATTTTTCCAGCAGTTCCTGCAGGATGCGCGCGCTGTTGGGACCCATCATCGTTTCGGCAGATATATATTTGGTGTAATCGCTTAAATTCATACAGACTCCTTTTCAGCGGGATCAGCGTTCCAGTTTCATACCCGAGATATCTGCAACAGCGACCTTTGCCGCATCGGGTTCTGCAGTACAGAAAATGGAAGCGATCTCCTTTTCAGGATAGGGATTGGTCCAGGAATAAGCATAGAAAGTCACCGTCTCACCGTCGGCCCAGAGCTCGACAGGATCGGCAAACCATGCGGCGGTATACCCCTGATGACGGTAATACTGCTGTGGCATCGGATCACCGTATCGTCTGGTCCAGACAGAGATGTTGCCGCCATAGCCCACCGGGATCTCCTGTTCGGTACCGTCGACGTAGTGAACGATATAGGCACCGATCTTTCTGGGTGGGGTGGAAGTGATAACTGCCTCATTGCGCAGAGCGGTATGGGTGAAGATCAGCCGGTCGAAGTAGCCATTCACAGTGATCTGCTGGCCGTCCATGACGGTGATATTTTCACAGGCCTCCCACAAAGCAGCGGGCACTTCGCCATCGCTGCCGATCTCAAAGGAAGTACAGCTGTAACCGGTTCCCTCTTTGATGATCTCGCCTCGGACTTCGTCGCGGATCCCGGGGATCAGGTCAGAGATGATATTGGCATACAGTCTGCGGCTATGAGAAGTGTACTCTCTGTTCCAGAGCATCTCGGCGGTATAGAGAACATCGAAGAACTTACCGCGCTGAGAAAGGGTCTTCTCATCAAAGCGGCACCAGCAGGAAACTTCGCCGCCGAGAACATTGGCAAGGCGTTTTTCCGCACGGGGGAAGTGGCTGGAATACAGATTGCCGATGGCTACCGGGAAACCGGCGGGCAGGATGTTGTTCTCCAGATCCATATCAAAATGGAAATACCAGATAAAGTCCAGCATCAGGATATCCTTGGGCAGCCGGTCGATGGCAGTGCAGGTATGGTAGCGTTTTTCAGTGGGCTGCAGCATATCCGACCAGATAATCATCTTATAGCCCTTTTCGGCCAGATAGTCATGCATCCGGATCACATGGCGCAGATAGAGCTCGTCGTGGGGAATATCCTTACAGCGGGGACAGAGACCGATCTGATAGATCTCATCATGGCCCATATGGACATAGCGCTCGGGACGGACCACTTCAACGATCTCGTCGATCAGATCAAAGATGATCTCATAGCTCTTTTCATTCATGGGGCAATAGGAATGCTTATAGAAGGTGCTGGGGGGCTGGTCAGCAGCACGGGTATCCAGAATAATATCCTTTTCTTCCTCGGCCACTTCGGCGATATCGGGATGGGCATAGGTGATATACTGTACATGGCCGAAGGACTGTACCTCGGGAATGACTTCAAAGCCAAGCTCACGGGCATAATCCACCAGATCGCGGACCTCATCCTTTTCCAGAAGCATACCGCCGGAAACCATATCACCATGAGGGAAGGGAGGCAGTTCTCCCGCTTTGGCAGCGGCATTGGCTTTTTCCCATGCTTCGCTGATCTCGGGATGCCGATCAAAGCGCATACCGCCGGCAAACTCGAGGAAAATGGTGTTATAACGCATGGGCAGCAGGATATATTTGAAGAAACGCTTGGCAAAATCCAATTCGCATTTGGGCGGCAGACCCACATGGAAACCGCGCAGTTCCTTATAAGGCGCATCATTTATCTCACAGACAGGAACACTGTCCTCTCCGAACAGCTGGAAGAGCGCCTCACAGCCATAGAGCATGCCGCGCTTGCCGGAAGCTCTGACGGTGATACCGCACTCAGAAACGGTCAGCGCAAATCCTTCGGCGGGGATATCGGCGGAATATTCCACTCTGACAGCAACGGGACCGTCAAAGGAGAGGTCATAGTGTTCCGCGATACGGGAGCGAAGATGAGCAGCTGCAAAAGCGGCGTCCTCTCCTTCTCCAAAGACAGCTCCCAAGTCTGCCAGCGCAACCGAACCGCCGGTGTAGACAGCCTTGTCGGGAGACGGGAAGAGGATGGGATCATCCCCCTGTGCGCCATAAATACAGAGCGATTCAATCATGATATCCTTCAGGTCAGCGTACAGACGGACGATGACTTCCGACGCAGAGACACCTGCAGGAACGTCAATGGAGCCGGTGACGAGCTTTCCGGTCCCGGCGGAATATCTGCCGCAGCAGATACCGTCGCAGAGAACTTCTGCCATTTTGATGCCGGACTCTTCGCTGAGGGTGAAGCTCACTTCGCTGACATAACAGCCCTCATCAAAGGTGCATACGACATCGACACCGGTATCCATCAGCGTGTTCCAGTTCCAGCCGTGATCTCCTTTATTGGCGGGCAGCAGCTGAGAGGTACCCAGTCTATAGAAAACGGGAGAGGTTTTTTCGAGAAGATTGCCGATAAACATTGTTTCCTCCTTATCGGTCGGCGGCAGCCTGAACGGTCAGGGCAGCGCGGGTGGAGTCAAAAACTTCCTGCATCGTCAGAACGCATTTCTCACCCCGCATCATGGCGAGCACATCGGTGAGATAATCGACAGGAGCTTCTGTTTCGGGCAGAGGACGGGGCGCGGGATCGCCTTTTTTGTACCAGACGGGATCGGCTCCGCCTTCGGAGAATTCGATGACGCCTTCGGTACCCCAGGCATAGAAACGCCAGTAGTAAGGCAGACCGAATTCGATACCGTCAGGGATGGCATAAGAAACATCGGAAAGGATACCGGCGCCGTTGTCTGCAGTGGCCATGAACTGACCGCAGTCTTTGACATGAGGCTGCTCTTTTGCATATTTGTTCCAGCAGCGGGCGGAATTCACCTCAGTGAGTTTCAGGCCGAACGCGTATCTCAGCATATCGATACCGTGAATGGCGATATCGTTGATGGTGCCGCCGTGTTTTCCGGGCTCGAAATACCACATGGGACGGCGTCCGTACTGCAGCGGGTGCTGTCCGCCGAAATAGACATTATTGATCTCACCCAGTTCCCCACTCTCACAGAGAGCCTTGACAGCTGCCATTTTTTTCTCATAGCGAAGAGTGAACATACAGCTGACAAAAAGACCTTTCTCTTTTGCGAGACGCTCGATCTCGTCCAGCTCGGCGAGAGTCGTGCACAGGGGTTTATCGGCAATGACATGCTTTCCTGCACGGAGAGCTTCTATTGCGAGAGGACCACGGTCGGTAAAACATCCGCCGAACGCAACCGCATCAACACAAGGATCAGCCAGCAGCTCCTCATAGGTATTATAACAGCAGCAAAGGCCCTGTTTTTCAGCGGCAGCACGGGAATCGGCATCCTCTTCCCAAGCGCCTGCAACAGTAAATTCGGGATGTTCCTTTGCCATGGCGTACAGAGCGAAAATATGACCGTGACGAAGGCCTGCAAATGCCAGATTCATAGATCTTCTCCTTTCTGCGAAAAGGGCGCCTCACCATGCGGAGGCGCCCCGGTTTTCATTTACTTCTTCAGAGGCAGCCATTCCAGAACGGTCTGGATCTTCTGATCCCAGTATTTCCACTGGTGATCACCGGGAGACTCTTCATAAGTCACATCATAACCCAGTTTTTTCAGATGGTCGCGCATCTTGATGTTCTGTTTATAGAGGAAGTCCTCGGTACCGCACCACATATAGATCTTGGGCATAGGCTTGCCGGAAGCTTTCAGCTTTTCAGCCAGTGCGAACAGGTCGTTGTCGCTGCCGTCGATCTGATCGGCAGGACCGAAAACAGTTTTCCAGAAGGCGGCACCTCTGAGGTCGCCCATAGACAGAGCAGTAGCATCAAAACCGCCGGAGAATGCAGCGATCGCACCGAAGGTCTCGGAAGCTCTGAGGCCCAGTTTCATAGCGCCGTAACCGCCCATGGACAGACCGGCTGCAAAGGTATCTTCTCTCTTGTCAGAGAGATCTTTGAAGAAAGACCGACAGATCTCGGGCAGCTCTTCGGAGATATGGGTCCAGTAACGATTGCCCTCAGCCATATCAGTGTACCAGCCCAGATGGGTGGTGGGCATGACGACAGCAATACCCATATTGGCGACATAGCGCTCGATGGAGGTACGGCGCAGCCAGGTGGTATGGTCATCGCTCATGCCGTGGAGCAGATAGAGAGTCGGGATCTTGCCGGAGGCGGTTTTGCCTTCCATGCCGATCCGGCCGACGGTCTTCTGGGGAAGAATTACGTTCATCGAAGTCTCCATACCAAGTACGTTGGAGAAATAAGAAACCTGCATCAGTGCCATAAAAATACCTCCACAATATTAAGAAATAATGTAACCAATCGGTTACATTATAAAACGGATATCGCCTCTGAACAAGATGTATTTTAGATGAAATGAGCGGGTGTGATTTGGGAGATATGACAAAGCCGGATGACAATTCATTTTTGCTGTGTTATGATGTGATCAGAAAGTTTTTACGATAAGCTGTAACAAAAATGTCTTCCCTGCGACTAATAAGACGAAAGGAGGGAGAGGATGACTGTCAAAAAGCTGTACGAAACTTATCGTCAGGATGTTTTCAGGTATCTTGTAAGTCTGACAAAGGATCCCGCACTGGCAGAAGACCTTCTTTCGGAAACCTTTCTCGGTACCATCCGCTCCCTGCCGAAATTCAGGGGAGATGCAGATCTGAGGACATGGCTTTTCTCCATCGCCCGGAGAAAATGGGCCGATCATCTGAGAAAAGAAAAAATCGTCTTCTCCGAAGAAGAACTGACCGAACGATATTTCTGTGAGTTGTCGGATCCCGAAAACACGCTGCTTCACAAAGAAACCGTCCGACGGATCCGGGAACTTCTGGACGCAGAACCTGCCCGTTCAAAAGAAGCTGTGCTGATGAGGATCGAAGGCTATTCGGTCAGCGAGACAGCCCGGAAACTGGGTCTGTCGGAAAGTTCCGTCCGGGTCATCGACCATCGGGTACGGAAAAAGATACGGGATACTTTACTGAAGGAGGGACTTCTGGATGAATAAGATCAGCTGCGGTATATGCCGGGATCTGATCCCGCTGGTAATGGATGAAGTTGCGGGCGAAGAAAGCAAAACTGCCGTCACAGAACATACTAGAGATTGCGAAAGCTGCCGGGCACTGTTAAAAGAATATGAGCCTTTTCCCTCTCCCGATGACCAGAAGCTGCTGCGCAACCTCAGAAGATACAGGATCATCTGCATGATCTATCTGATGCTGATGGGAGCATTGTTCGGTGTGAGTTTTTCCGAAAGCCAGAATATATTTTACAATATTCTGATCATGCCGGCCATCGGAGCTGTCGGTGTGCTGGCATTCGGAAAAAAGGGATTGCTCTCTCCCCTTCTGCCGACGGCACTGCTGTTTTCACAGAAGCTCTTTGCCATCATGCGCGGTGCGGCACCGGATGAATCGCTGATGACGGCATTCTTCTGGTCGCTCTGGTACGGCGGATTCTGTCTTGCCGGTGCGCTGGCAATGCTGCTTTTACGGTTTGCCTTCGGAAAGGAGAAAAAGCATGAAAAAGAATAAAGCGCTGCGGATCACTGCTGCAGTGACAGCCCTTGTGATCATCGGCGGGATCTGCTGGTTTGCCAATGCCATGATGGGAAATCCTTTCTCGAAAGCCGTTATCCGCCACCGTTCGAAACAGTATATTGAATCGGTGTATTCCGATATGGTTCTGGAGGTTGAGGAGCCT
>JAFQND010000288.1 GCA_017396055.1 Oscillospiraceae bacterium | reverse complement strand
GCAGAAGGTATCGTTACCGCAACGCTGCTGTTCTGTGTCGGTTCCATGACCGTGACCGGTTCCATTCAGGCAGGTCTCACCGGTGATAATTCCGTGCTGATCACAAAGGCGACGCTGGACCTTGTCTCCTCCATGATGCTGGCATCCAGCCTGGGTATCGGTGTCCTTCTCTCAGCCGGAGCCGTATTTGTCATTCAGGGCGGTCTTGTTCTGCTCGCCGGGCTGCTCGCTCCGGTCATGAGCACGGGCGCGATCAACGAAATGACCTGTGCCGGTTCTATTCTGATCATCATGATCGGCACGAATCTGATGGGTATCACCAAAATCAAAGTCGCAGACTATCTGCCGGCAATTTTGTTCGCACCCGTCATCTATAATCTGATCCCCCTGGTTTTAAAGCTCTGGGATCTCATCGTCTGAGCGGCGGTAAACGAATCTGATAAAGATCCGCCGAAACAATGTTTTTTCATGTTACACCAATAGAAAAAGGCGGCAGTGATCTATACACTGCTGCCTTTTTCCATATATTCTTTTTTTATCTCTGCAGCCGCAGATCTTCTTCGGTAATGGTCCGGTGGACCCTGCAGGGATTGCCGAAAGCGATCACATTATCCGGGATCTCTCCGGTCACCACCGAGCCCGCTCCGATGACAACATTATTGCCGATCTTTGCGCCGGGCAGCACGACCGTGCCGCCTCCGATCCAGACATTGTCGCCCACATGAATAGGCTTTGCGTATTCATACAGCTGGTTTCTCAGTTCGTGATGAACGGGATGGTGGGCCGTATAAAAACCGCAGCTGGGACCGATAAAGACATTGTCGCCGAAGGTGATCTTGCCGGGGTCAACGAAAACGCAGTTGTTGTTGGCAAAGAAATTGTCACCAGCCTCGATATTCCAGCCGAAGCCGCAGAAGACATTGGGTTCCACATAGGGGTTCTTTCCCAGCCTTCCAAAGAGCTTTCGGAGGATCTCTTCCCTTTTTGCCATATCAGAGGGGCGGGTATGATTGTAATCATAGCAAAGATCTGCACATTCCAGATGCATCTCTTCCCTTCCGGGGAAAGTGGTGTCGTACATCAGCCCCAGATCGCATTTTTCCTGTTCTGTCATCGCTTACACCACGATTTCGAACTGCTGATCGGCGGGAAGATCCGCCACGGTGCAGTCAAGTCCATAGGTACACTCCGGCAGAATGATCATTGCTGTCAGAGTTTCGTTGTTTACGGGCAGCGGAGCCAGATGCCAGATGGCGGTGTTCATCTTGATCAGGGTGCCCTTCGGGACGATAAATGCCTTGCTCAGATGACCGACAGGGGTACCGGCAGAGGCGGGAGCGCAGTGAACGATCATGTCATCGTCCAGCGGCAGGATCATTTCCCAGGTGGTGTTGTGATATTCCTGCTGGGTGATGATCATCTTTTCGGGCTTTTTCACCACGATGGGAGAATAGCCCACCCTTTTTTCGCTGTCAGCGACCATGCGGTCGGGGAAGAACCGGTGGATCTCGCCGCAGAGGGCATAGCCTTCGGGGGCGGTCATGGGGTAAAACTGTCCGAAGGGGGCAAAGTTTTCGAGGGTAATGGGTTCAGCTTTGATTTTCAGCATTGTCAGTTCCTTCTTCTTCGGTTGTTTAAAATCAGGGGAGGGGGCACACCCCCTCCCCTGCAGGTCGGATATCAGCAATGGAAGATCTGTTTTAAATCGGCGTAAAATTCGCTGTCCGGACGGATGCTGAATTTTACAAAGCAGGGCTTGGTATGGGTCCACCACCGCTGCGTATGGGGGCACAGCTCCATTTTCGCCATGTCTGCGTCGTAATCCTCGCCCACATACTCAAAATAGGCAAATACCATATCCTCGTGGCGGAAGATGGAATAGTTGCGCAGATTGCAGTCATAGATGGTCTTGATGACCTCGGGCCAGGGCTCGGCATGGAGCGCTTCGTATTCCTCGATCTTTTCGGGCTTGAGACGGCCCAGCTGTCCGAAGATGATGCGGCTCATTGGATCGCCTCCCGGAGCCATTCCAGTGTGCACTCGACCATGTGCTTACCGGTCTCGACACTGGCTTCCTTTGCGCTCTGGGCAAACCATTCGGTGTTGCGCTCACAGCGGGACAGATCCACCAGCTCGGGATAGGTACCCATCAGCAGAGAGGTCTCCCATTTGCCTGCGTGGTCAAAACCACCGCATTTTTTCTGCGCCTCGGCGCCGATAAGGGGGATGACCTTGATATAGGAGAAGGGATCATCGCCGGTGCCCATATCTTCATAATAGGTTGCATAGTCATCGCTGCCCCACCAGCCCTTGCCAAGTTTTTCTTCCATATATTCCATGGTGACTTTCTTGGCAGCTTTGTGGCAGGCGATGGTCATGGGCATCAGGCCCGCACCTTCGGTCTGATGATGGGGGATCAGATAGATATTCTTATGTCCGGCGTCAATCATAGATTTCAGAACGCAGTAGACATAGTTGGTATACGCATCTTCATCCACATGGAAATGGCTGGGCTTGGGACCACAGACCGCATAGGAAGCCACACCGTACCAGATGGGCGGGCAGACAACGATCTCTTTTTCCTTTTCCAGTTCTCTGAGGCAGCCGGTGACGACCAGCGTATCGGTGCCGCAGGAGGCATGGCGGGCATGATATTCCATAGTGCCGATCGGGATGATGAAGGGAACTTTTCTGTCTACAGCATCCTGGATCTCGTCATAAAGCATTTCAAGCAGCTGCATATACTACCTCCTGAAAAAGCGGGGAGAAGATCAGAACATCAGCTCGGGGCAGAGCTCGGGGATCTCGGGGCTCAGCAGCTCGAAGCCGTTTTCCTTGACGACGATACCCTTTTCCCAGCGGACGCCGAAGGTGTCGGCAGAGATATAGGTGTCGACCTGGAAGCACATGTTTTCCTTCATGTTGTACTGAGAGGAGGTCTCGACCCAGGGAGCTTCTACTTCGATGATGCCGGTGCCGTGCAGAGGACCATAGACATAGTTCTTGGCATAGCCGTTGTCAACATAGAACTGATAGAACTGCTTGGCAATGTCAGCTGCCCAGACGCCTGCTTTGACCTGTTTTTCGGTCCAGGCATGAGCCTCACGGCAGAACTGAACGATATCGCGGCGCTGACCTTCCAGCTTGCCCAGACAGATGGGATAGCCGATGGCTGCAGAATAGCCGTCGATCTTGGCAGACAGGTTCAGCTGAACGATGTCGCCCTTCTGGAATTCACGGTAGCAGGAACGGGAGATGGCATGACGGGTGGAAGCCTCGGAGAAGACATACATGGGCAGACCTTCATATTCTGCACCGTGCTCGTAAACAGCCTTCTGGGCAACACCGACCATCTGCAGCTCGGTCATACCGGGGCGGATGGCCTTGATAACTTCTTCGGTGGCGATGTTGGCGATGCGGTAGCCTTCGCGCAGGCAGTTCAGCTCGTTTTCAGACTTGATGGAGCGCAGCTCGACCATGACTTTGCCGGCATCGACGATCTCAGCCTCGGGGAAGGCATCGCGGATAGCGTTGAAGATGGTGACAGAGGTGTCCAGATAGGACGCAACACCGATACGGATATGTTTGCCGGTGACACCGATGCCCTTGAATACATCATGGAAGGTATCGGGCTTCAGTTCGGGGTAAGAGGGGTCAGCGCCTTCGCGGTAAGCCAGCAGAACGAAGATCTTGTCCAGCTTGTTGCGGTCGGCACCGAAGATAGCAGACTCGGGGCCTACCATCAGAGCAGCTTCGCCGGCGGCGGAGATAGCAACACCGGAGCGCTCGAACAGGGGCCAGAAACCGGAGAAGTAGCGGGGGTTTGCATAGTCAGCTTCGTTGCCGTTGACGATCAGAACGTCCAGATTTTCACGGCGCAGGATCGCTGCACAGCGCTGTACTCTTTCTTTGTACTCGTAATCGGGGATACAGATTCTTGCCATAATAATTTCCTCCTTTAATTGATTAAGACAATATCGATCAACTTAAATCGGTTCAACATTTATTCGCAGTAGCCGGGGGTGGTATAGAAAGCCACTGCTCTGGGTTCGGCTCTGCCGTATTGAGCCACTACGGGGACGCTGCTCTCCAGCATGATGGCGTACTGTTCACCTTCCACAGCGGTATGACCGCAGAAGTCGACAGCGTTGTTCGAGCGCAGGCAGCGTACTCTTTTTGCGCCGACCTTTACATCGAAGCTGACAGGGTCTTTGTCGGTATAGATCAGGGTAACTCTGATCTCGGCCTCCTCGTCGCAGACATTGGTGACGATCACCGATTCGTGACCGGGAATGCAGTTGACGCCTTCGGGGGGCAGTTCTGCGTCGGGGAAGATCCATACTTTCTTGCCGTAATCCATTGATATGTCCTCCTTTTCGGAATGTTATACAGGTCACGGTGGGTTCACACCGCGGATATGCGCTTACATCGTCTCATCAACAAACTTCTGATAGCGTTTCAGTTCGGTGTCAATGACCAGTCTTACCTGTCTGATCTTCCACCGCAGATGTCTGACGCTGCCGATGTATTCCATACTGGGTTCCCAACCGAGGCGGGAATCTGCCTCGGCCAGCGGGATCGTGGCTTCGGCATTTCTGATCTCTGCTTCTGCCAGCGCCGTCATCTCGTTCACCCAGCTTTGCATTCTGTCTTTTTCGGTGATATGGTAAAAATCCCATCTGAGCTTGGTCCACTTTTTCGCATGGATCGCGGTCAGCGCGGTATTTTCCATAAAGGCGATCATATTGCATAGCCGCAGACAGTCCGCTCTGCGGATACCGCTCAGCTTTTCCGCCAGTGCTTCCAGCTCCTGTCTGGCCTGTTTCTGAAGCTCACGCATCTTTTCCAGGCTTCTGATCTCTCCGTCGATACGGGTCTGTCTGAAGCCGATCTCCAGCGGGTTGACCGCCGGGCTGTAGGCGTAATCCACTTCGGTGATCTTGTTCCCGCCATAGATCGAATAGAACGCTTTCGGGATCTGTACCTTGCTGTCCAGAAGGAAGGGATAGGACGGACCAACGCGGAAGGGGCCATACTGGTCCTCGTTGGTGATGGGATAATAGGTGTGTGCCTCGCTGAGAATATGCCATGCGTGCAGCGCGGCTTCCAGATTTTCAGGGCCGTACAGCTCTTCTGCCACCGCCTTCAGTGCTTCTTCGCCGGAAGCATAGGGCTCTGTGAACATCAGCTTTTCGATCCTGCTGATAAAGTTGGGCCAGAAACCGTAATGGTGCGATTCCATCACACCGGAAAGGCCGTATTTTTCCTTCATCTCCAGCATCGATTCATATCTTTCGACCCACCGCTCGGGGACAGGCTCATAGGGAATGACACCGTAATCCCAGGTCTTGCCGGCGCTGTTTGCCTGGGTATAGAGCCGGATGCCACGCTCTTTTGCCCGTCTGGCTTCGCCGATAAAGTACGGACCGGCCTCCGGGAAAGCAATGGTATAGTCAGCCGCACGGCTCTTGAAGCCGTCCATCTGGTGGACGTTGAACATCTCAAAGGTCGCCATCAGCGAGATGCCCTCGGGCAGATTATCGATCAGTGCCAGACGTTCTTCTTCGGGTGCCCAGCCCCAGTTATAGGTCCAGAAAACGATGTCCGCGTCGGGTCTGTGGGGGTAAATGACCCTCTGAAGCATCTTGAGCCACTGGGGATAGTCCACACAGGGGAACCAGCCGGGTGTTGTCTTGCCAGTGGGCAGACCGTCGATGGTATTGTTATAGTATTTAAACGGAGAAACTCTGGGATCCTTGCTGGGAAATTCGACACTCTCGCCTACCAGCACAACGCCCTTGAAGCCGGGACATTTTTCAAAGAGCCGTCCGTAGGTGGAGTTATAGTGATCAAAGGCATCAGGATCATCGGGGTGTCTGTCGCTTTCGATCTTGCTGTAGACATACACATCCAGACCGTATTTATTGGCCCTGCGGATAGTATTGTTAAAGTCCATATAGCCGACTTCGGTCAGGTCCACATCCTTGACAAACAAAAGAATGGCATCCATACCCGCATGGGCGATGGCGGACATATGAGGCTCCGGATACTGTTCCTGACCGTAACCGGAATGGACCATACGGGGCGAGAAGGCAGGAGCAAAATGGATCTTTCCCCTGGAAAGATAGGGCGCGCGTATCCGGTTCATCCGGTCTTCCAGCTGATAGAGGCCCTGTGCACAGCCCCGCTCGTCAT
>JAFQND010000287.1 GCA_017396055.1 Oscillospiraceae bacterium | reverse complement strand
CTATCAGGGCGAGTTCAACGGTATCCGCGAAGCCATTCTGTCCATCGGTATGGCCGGCGGCATTGCTTTTACCATGTATTTTTCCGATCTTTTCAGTCCTGCTGTTGCGATCCTTCTGCTGACCCTGAGCCAGTATCTGATGATCGTGCTGCATATCCCGATTCAGCGGGTGCTGGACAGACAGCAAAACTGACCCCCTGACCAAAGGAGACCACTGTGGAAAAACTGTTTGCAAAAGTCGGCTATGGCGGACTTGGAAAAGCCTTTTACCGTTTCTTTTATACCCATATGGGATTTCTGGTGTTCACAAGCCTGCACGGCACTTTCATGAACACTCTGCTGATGCGTGTCACGGGCGACACCGAATCGGCCATGAAATTCAACATCATCGTTGCCCTGATCACCGGTCCTATCCTGGGCGTGGCGGCAGGTCTTGCCAAACGCACCTCCATTGCTTATCCCATGCGGGTGGGTGTGGTCATGTATCTGTGCATGTACGCGGTGTTCTTTCTCATGTTCGACCGGGTGGATGCTGCCATGCCTGTTCTGGCGATCTTCTCCGGTCTGGGCGCAGGTTTTTACTGGTATGCCTTCAACATGGGCGTGGGCTGTTATCTGAACGACGAAAACCGCGACAAGGGCTTTGCCCTGATCGGCATCGGCGCCGAGGTCATCGCGCTGGCGGTGCCCTTTATTTCCGGCTCGGTCATCAGTTCTTTCGAAGGACTGACGGGTTATCTTGTGGTATTTGGTCTGGGACTTGTTGTTGCCGCTGTGACTGTATTTTTGTCGCTGCGGGTGGTCCCGCTGAACCTCTATGACCGCAAGACCCACTACAGAGAAGCTCTGCGGGCAGTTTTCAGAGACCCCGGCATGCCCGGACTCTATGCTTCCACCCTCGTCAAGGGCATCCGCATGGGAACCCTGATGTTCTTTTTGAACCTTCTGATCTATGAAGCGGCAGAAAGCGAGTTTGTCGTCGGTTTCTCGGGCACTCTGTCTGCTGTTCTGGGCATCTTTGCCTCTGTGGTATACGGCAGGCTGATCACCAGGAAAAACCGCTTCAAGTCGATGTATATCGCCACCACGGTGCTGGCAGCAGGTGCCTTTGCACTGCTGATCCCCGGTGCGGTTCCGGTCGTGCTTTTCGCCATGCTCAACACCTTCTTCTCCGGCTTTTTGATCAATCCCACCGGCGGCATCTTCCACGCAGCCATCGAGCTGCCGGAGTATACCGAATGGCAGGGTGAGTTCAACGGCATCCGTGAGACCGCTCTCTCCATCGGCAAAGCGCTGGGTATCGTCTTCACCATGTATTTTGCCGACCTTTTAAGTCCCGCTATCGCCATTCTGATCCTGACCCTGAGCCAGTATCCGATGATCCTGCTGCAGATCCCGATCCAGCGGGTGCTGGACCGTCATGCCGCAGAGGCAGGCAAAAACCGATGACCGTTTTCATCCGCAAAGGAGGACTAATATGAAAAAATTATTCGAAAAGATCGGCTACGGCGGTCTGAGCCAGGCTTTTTACAAGTTTTTCTACACCCATATCGGCTATATGGTCTTCACAAGTCTGCACAGCACCTTCATGAACACGCTGCTGATGCGGGTCACCGGCGAAAGTGACTCAGCCATGCTGTTCAACCTGATCTCCGGCATGATGATCGGCCTGATGCAGGCGGCATCGGTACCGCTGGCAAAGCGGACCTCGGTCGTTTTCCCGCTGCAGCTGGGCGTGGTCGTTTACCTTCTGATGTACGGCTTCTTCTTCGCCTTTTTTGACAGTGTGGACAAGGTCGTCCCGCTGCTGGCGGTCCTTTCCGGTGTTGGTGCCGGCGCCTACTGGTTCTCCTACAACATGGCCGTGGGCGGCTATCTGGTCGACGCGGAGCGGGACAGGGGTCTGGGCTTCCTCAGCGCGGGCGAGTGCGTTGCGGGACTGACGGTGCCGTTCTTTGCCGGCTGGGTCATCAGCTCGTTCGAAGGACTTCTAGGATATGTGGCAGTGTTTGCGCTGGGTCTTGCGGTGGCGGCGCTGACAGTATTCCTGTCGATGCGGCTGGTGAAATTCCCGGTGGGCGACAGCCGCACCTATTACGGCAAAGCTCTGCGCATCACCTTCACCGACAAGGGCATGTTCACGCTGATGCTGTCCAATCTGGTCAAGGGCATCCGTATGGGCACGCTGCTCTTCTTCTTGAATATCCTTGTTTATGACGCGGCGGAGAGCGAATTCGTCGTCGGACTGTCGAACCTGCTTTCCGGCACCATGGGCATCCTGGGTGGCATGGCTTACGGAAGACTTGTCAAGGAAAATTCCCGCTTCAAGTCGATGATCGTGGCCACGACGGTGCTGGCTGCCGGCGCACTGGCGCTGCTGATCGACGGCACGGTGCCGGTCATCGCCTTCTCGATGCTCAACAGCTTCTTTGTTTATTTCCTGATCAACCCCAACGGCAGCATCTTTTTTGCCGCCATCGATCTGCCGGAACACGCCGACTGTCGGGGCGAGTTCAACGGCATCCGCGAAACGAGCCTTTCCATCGGACGGACGATGGGCGTCGCATTCACGATGGTATTTTCTGATATCATCAGCCCCGCCATCGCCATCCTTCTTCTTACTTTGAGCCAGTATCTGATGATCGTTTTACAGATCCCCATCCAGAAGGTGCTGGACCAGCACCACAGCGAACGGAAATAAAACAGGCTGACAGGTCTGCTGTCCGTCGGTCTGATCAAAAAGGAGGAACCCACTCATGCACAAGCTCTCTCCCCGTCAGGTCCATCTGGACTTTCACACTTCTCCCCTGATTCCGGGTATCGGCTCCAATTACAGCCGCGAAGACTTTCAGAATGCTTTGAAAACCGGCCATCTTTCCAGTATCACCATCTTTGCCAAATGCCACCACGGTATGTGCTACTATCCCACCAAGGTCGGCACCATGCACCCCGGTCTTGATTTTGACCTGTTGGGCGAAATGATCGATGCTGCACATGAGGTGGGCGTTCGCGCTCCCGTTTATATCACCGCCGGCTGGTCTGCCCATGATGCCGAGCAGCATCCCGAATGGTGGGTCCGTAAAAAAGGCGGCGAGACCGCTTCTCCCCATGTCGACCTGAATGCTGCCCCCGATGATCCCCGCCCCGAGTGCAATTGGATCCATCTCTGCCTCAACGATGGCAGCTACTGCCAGCATATCTATGACATTACCCGCGAGATCTGTGACCGCTATGAACATCTGGACGGTCTGTTTTATGATATCTGTTTTATCGGCGAGGTATGTTACTGTGACGAATGTGTCGCCGGCATGAAGGCCATGGGTCTTGACCCCGAAAACGATGAAGATGCCAGGGCTTATTACATTCTCAAGCGCCAGTCGTTCATGACCAAATGCGGCGAGATCATGCGGGAGAAACATCCCGATGCCACCATCTTCTTCAACAGCGGCGGTGCTGACCCCTACCGTCCCGAATATCACGCCTATGAGACCCATTATGAGATGGAAGACCTTCCCACCGTCTGGGGCGGTTATGACAAGATGCCCTGCAATGCCAAGTTCTTCTCCAAGACCGGCAAGGGCTACCTGGGCATGACCGGCAAATTCCACATGGGCTGGGGTGAATTCGGCGGCTTCAAGCCCGGCTTTGCCCTGAAGTTCGAAGTCGCTTCGATGATGGCTTACGGCGCTTCCTGTTCCATCGGCGACCAGCTGCATCCCGACGGAAAATTCGATCCCGAGACCTATCGCAATATCGGTGAAGCCTATAGCTATGTGGAAAAGATCGAGGATTACTGCCTTGACGGTGAGTCCTGCACAAAGCTGGGTGTTTATCTCTCCGGCGACTCCAAGAGCGATGAAGGCATGGTCAAGATGCTTTTGGAGACCCAGAATGATTTTGAGATCGTCTATCAGGACGACTATACCCCCTTTGACACCGTTATCTTCCCCGACTGCGTGAAGCTCTCCGACGAGTCTGCCGAAAAACTGCAGGCATTCATCACTAAAGGCGGTAAAGTTCTCTTTACCGGTGAGAGTCTTGTGAAAGACGGCGTGTTCCAGATCGATCCCGGTGCCGCTTATGCCGGCAGCCATGGCTTTAACTTTGACTATATCACCGTCGGCGACAAGATCGCAGAGGGCATGGTCACCTCGCCCATGTACTGCTATACCCCCGGCGCGAAGATCAATGTGACCGACGGCGAAGTGCTTGCCACCACTACGATGCCCTATTTCAACCGCACCTACGGCGCTTATTGCAGCCATAAGAATACTCCTTATGACCGGAATAACAGCGGTCATCCCGCCGCAGTCCGCAAGGGCAATGTGGTCTATATCTCCCATAAGATCTGTGCCCTGTACAAAGAGTACGGCTCGGTCTATTACAAGAGCTATTTCATCAACGCGCTGAATCTGCTCTATACCGACAAAGTCATGGAAGCAGAGATGACCAGTGCCGGACGCGCCGCGCTGATCAAACAGCCCGCACAGAATCTTTACAGCCTGAACCTGATGTACGGTTCGCCCATCCGCCGCGATAAGGTCGAGGTCATCGAGGACCTGCCCGTTATCCGGGATATTCCCGTCACCCTGCGGGTACCCGAGAAGATCACAAAGGTCTTCCTGCCTGTTTCCGGCGTTGAGCTGCCCTTCGAACAGAAAGACGGTGCTGTCAAGGTCACTGTCCCCGAGCTGCAGTGCCACGAACTGGTGGTCTTCTGCTACGCATAAATCCAACGGAAAAAGCCGGCCTCAGAAAGAGGCCGGCTTTTATGCTGTTATTCTTTTGATGCGCTCTGTGCTTCGCGGATCCAGTCGAGGACCTTTCCCGAGTACCATTCTTCCGGTTTTTCAAGCAGTGACCTCAGCGCAAATTCGGAGGAGGTTTTTGCCGAAACTCTGCGCAGGTGTGCTTCGCCGCAGAAGGTGTGGGTCACAAGTCCCGCTTTGTCCAGCGCTTCGCCCATCTTTGCACCGGGATAGAAGGGCCAGATACCTTGTTCAAATCTTTCAAAGGTCATCAGCTGTTCTTTCAGCTGTTCCCGGCGGGGGAGGTCGCTGATGCGGCCGAGAAGTGTTTCGGCGAATCGTCCTTCGATCAGGTGTTTCATGGTGTTATAGGTCAGGTCGATGCCGGCAAAGACGATATGGGCGTCCATCTCAAACATTTTGTTCCATGGAGAGGAATCGGCAAAGGCATACTCGCCGAAGGGACAGAGATGCGGACCGTACGCCGTGTGTTCAAAGGTCAGTTCGCGGGCGAGCTTTCCTCTTGCGGCGACCGAATGGGTGGCCTGATCGCTGCGGAGAACATGGGGCAGGTGCCGGAAATATTCGGTCAGCCAACCCACATCAGATGGCTTGTCCATATGCCATGTGCGATAGGAATTGCGAAAATCCTGCTGACAGAGGGTGGGCATCACCAGTGTTCCTTCAGGTCCGAGAAGGGATTCGATGCCGTCGATGACCGTCTGTGCGCCGTCTTCCAGCCCGCCAAAGCTGCGAAGTGAGGAGTGGATCAGCACCGTGTCGCCGGGCATGATCCCAAGTTCCGAAAAGGCAGATCTGATCTGCTCTTTAGTTACTGCGCCCATATTACAGTCCCAGCAGCTTTTCTGCGTTTTCATAGGCGACCTTTCTGAAGGTCTCTTCGCTGATCTTGCCGGTATTGCGCCAGTAGATCAGCAGGTCGCAGAGCTCTACTTTCATGTTTTCGGCACAGAAATCGGTGCCGAAATAGAGCCGGTCGGCGAATTCCGACAGGAAGCGGGGACCGTATTTGTCATCCCTTGCAAGGGCGTTATAGGCGGTGCAGTCAGAAAGGTCGCCGTGCAGGTTGGAATAGCGGCGGAAGAGCTTCGGAACGGTACCCTCCTCTTCGATGGGACCTTTGGGCAGGTTCAGATGCTGATGACCGAAGGTGTCCATGTATACGCCCCGCTGGGCGACGGTCTCCAATCTGCCGATCTCGCTCCAGAAAACGGGACCGTG
>JAFQND010000286.1 GCA_017396055.1 Oscillospiraceae bacterium | reverse complement strand
CGATTTTTGTCCCTGTTTCTGGCAGTGCTGATGCTTTCCTCTGTTGCCGGCTGTACGAAAGAGGAAAAAGGTGAAATGTCTTCCCCGCCGTCCGAATACCTGATCGCGCAGGCAGAATATCCTGAAACAATACCTTATCCCGACGAAAAAGCAAGCAACTTCTCAGATGCCTATGGTATATGGGAGAACGCTCGGCGATCCCGATGGTCGGAGTACAAGAATATCGATACGATTCAGCTGGCCGGCTTTTTCGAAAGCAGCATTCCGCAGTTTCTTTTGGAAAACGACTCGGCAAATCCCGCATACTCCCCGCTGAATGTCTATATGGCGCTGGGAATGCTGGCCGAGCTGACCGACGGAAACAGCCGCCGGCAGATCCTTGACCTTCTGGGAAGCAGCAATATCAAGGAGGTAAGGACACAGACTTCGGCGATCTGGAAAGCAAATTACAACGATGACGGAGCGACGGCAGCCATCCTTGGAAGCTCGTTGTGGCTGAATGAGGATATTCCTTTCAACCAGCCCGTAATGGACATTCTGGCGGACTATTACTACGCCTCCTCCTATCGGGGCGAGATGGGAGCGGCCGGATTCGACGAAGAACTGCAAAACTGGCTGAACGACCAGACGGGCGGTTTTCTGGAAGAACAGGCATCACAGATCAAAATGGAGCCCGATACAGTGATGACGCTGGCTTCGACCGTTTATTTCAGCGCAAAGTGGCAGCGCAGATTCAAGGAAGAAAACACAGAAAAGATGACCTTCCACGCCCCCGACGGAGATATTCTCTGTGATTTCATGAATAAAAAGAAAGCCAGCGGCACCTACTATTGGGGTGACCGGTTTACAGCAGTATACCTGCCCTTTGACAGCAGAACTTTTGAAAAAATGTGGTTTATCCTGCCGGACGAGGATACAACACCGGAAGAGCTGCTGGCCGACCCGCAGGTGATGGACCTCCTGTTTGACAACAGCGGGTGGAAAAACTACAAGTCCCTGCTCATCAACATGGCTATTCCCAAGTTTGACGTTACTTCCCAGACCGATCTCTGTGACGGTCTGAAAGCGCTGGGCATCACGGATGTGTTCGACAGCACCGTTTCCGACTTCTCTCCGATGACATCAATGGAAGAGATCATCCTTTCAAAGGCACAGCACGATGTCAGAGTGGTTATTGACGAAGAGGGCTGCACCGCCGCCGCTTATACGGTCATGGTCGCAGCAGGCGGTGCAATGCCGCCGACTGAAGAAGTTGATTTTATTGCTGACCGCCCCTTCCTGTTTGCAATTACCAGTTATGACTTTCTGCCGCTCTTTGTCGGCATCGTCAATCAGCCCCAACAATAACAAAAGCCCTCCGTTTTGGAGGGCTTTTCCTTTACTCATGCGTTCTTTGCGGCATCGACGGCGGCTTTCAGCCTTGCGATATCGATGTTCGAGGGAACGGTGCAGTCTGCACCGATCATATATCCCTTCTTGCCGAAGGTTCCGATCAGACGGGTAGTTTCGGCGGCGATCTCTTCGAGGCTGCCCTCAGCCAGCAGACCGTGGTTATCCAGGCCGCCGAGGATGGGGCGCTTGAAGATGTCTCTGCCCTCTTCGAGGGTGGTGCCGGAGCGGTGGGTATCCCAGTTGAACAGGTCGCCGGGATAATCGGCATAGCGCGCGGGGCTGGAGCGATGGCCGAAGACGGCTTCGCCGCAGATATGCACGACGCTGTAGCCGCCCAGCTCCTTCATTCTGTTCAGCATCTGCAGGTCGGAGGGTCTGACCACCTCTGCCCATTTTTCATCAGTGAACCGCTGGGGCTCGCTGAACTGACAGGAATAATACATACCGGCGGCGCCGGCTTTCAGATAACCCCCGGCCCAGTCACAGAGAACGTCGGCGATCTTTTTGGCACCGGCGGCAATGGATGCGGGGTCTTCGGCACAGTGACGCATGAAGGTCTCTTCGTCGCTGCCGTTGAAGATATAAGCCCAGCTCATCAGCTTGAAGGGGCTCCACATGGTCGGGAAGATCATGACTTCCTCCCCCACTTCTTCAGCGAGGATGCGAATGACCTTTTCCATCTTCTGATACTGTTTCGATTCTCTTCCGGGAAGGGTGACCTCCAGCCAGTCGGTGGATTTTTTGATGCTGACATCTTTGACGATAGAATAGCCGAAGCAGTCATCCATGATCTTGATGATGTCATTGTCCAGCTCGCGGTAGAGTTTCAGATGAGCCGCAGCACATTCCTCGGCGGTATATTCCTCGGGATAATGGAACCAGAAACCGGCGGGGACATAGTCCACAGCCTCTCCGGCAAACAATGCTTTCATCCGTTCGATCTTGTTCATAAGATGACCTCCTTGTATATGGGGATGCTGTCCCTGTTTTTATGAGGACGCTGTCCCCATGCCCCTGCAAGCCTTTGAAAAGGCTTGAGCGAAACTTTCTGGAATTTGACTTTGCACCATCACTATAACATAAAAGCCGGAGGATTGCAACTGTATCTCACTCAAAAACAAAAAGCCCTGCCCTTTCGGGCAGAGCCTTTGCTGGAACAAATTTTCAGACAGAGGTACCACGCGCGAGAATAATGTCCATCCAACCGCGAAGCGGTTATGGCGAAGTCGGAAGACTTCGAATTATTCTTGCAGCATGCTCGCCTCAGCACGCAGAGGCGAGCATCGAGGTGACGATCTCGGCTGCATCGTCGGCAGCGAGCTTGACAAAGGTCTCAAAGCTCATCTCAGCGCCGTCGTCGGCGTTGTCAGAGATACAGCGGATGACCACAAAGGGAATACCGTTGCCGGCACAGACATGGGCGATGGAACCGCCCTCCATCTCGACAGCGAGAGGAGAAAGGCGGGCAACGATGTCGGCCTTGACATCGGCGCTGCCGATGAACTGGTCGCCGGTGGCGATCAGACCTTCGTGACAGGTCACTCTTCCCTCACAGGCCTTGACAGCCAGTGCTCTGAGTTTTTCGTCGGCGGTGAAGTATTTTACGTTGGGCCAGCCCTGAGCCAGAATATCCTGGTCCATGTCATGATAGGTAAGCTCGGTGGAAACCACCACGTCGCGGACTTTTGCAGCGCCTGCGCCGCCGGCAACACCGGTATTGATGATGGCGTCGGTCTCAAAGAGGTCAATGAGCATCTGAGCGGTCATGGCAGAGTTGACCTTGCCGATTCCGGAGCAGACCAGTACGGTCTCGGTGCCGCCCAGTTTGCCGCTGTAGAAGGTACGGCCGGCGCGGATAGTCTCGGTGACATTTTCCATGCGGGCGCGCAGCAGTTCGATCTCAGAGCCCATGGCTCCGATAATGCCGATCTTTTTCATACGTCATTCTCCTTATGTTCCGAAGGGGGTCATCCCTCCGGCTGATGTTCTTTTCTGATGCCGAAAAACAGCCGCAAAAGTCCTGCGACAGCCTTCGGACTTCTGATGACAACGACTTTCATAGGGTGCTCTCCTTTCCGCGGCAGAATACCGCCTTCGGGATATAATACGCAATCCGCAGAAAATCGGTGATTACAAATGTTCCGAAAGGATCAGAAGCAATGTGCCCTTATCCACCGTGATGACTGCCCGCTCGTCTCTCAGCTGATAATTGCTGACGCCGAGGGGGAAACCGCTTGTCAGTTCGGCACCGTCAAGGGTATAACCCACGCCCGACTCGCTGACCCCTTCGCATCTGTCCGAATAGGAAAAGACCGAAAGATACTTAAACTCGGTGTCAAGGGCGATCGAGCCGTCTCTGATCATGGTGCAAAGATGGCTGCCGTCCAGAAGGGTACCGGAACAGTCATGGTCGAGAAGATAGGCAAGCGTCTGGATATTGGCATAGGTGTGGTCCAGCCTTCCGCCCAGGGCGCCGAAGATGAGAAACTCGTCACAGCCCTTTTCCAGGCCGGTCTTGACGGCGAGCATCGTATCGGTGTCATCCTTACGGACGGGATAGACCTTTGCTCCCTCGGGAACGGCCATGCCGTCCAGCGAATCCATGTCGCCCAGCACGATATGGGGGCTGATCCCCAGAAGCGCCGCATTACGGACGCCTCCATCGGCGGCAATGATAAGATCATCCTTTTCAGGGCTCCACATTTCCATCAGCCGCTCGGGTGCTTCAACGGGGCCGGCGGCAACGATCACACAGCGCTTCATCTCTCCCGGTCCTCTCTCTCCCAGTCGGGGATCTTTCTGGCATCCTCATAAAGGGCAAGATAGCTCTCGTGCCGGCTCACAGGGATCTCCCCCGCTCTGATGGCTTCCAGCACAGCGCATCCCTTCTCTTTCAGATGAGCACAGTCGGCAAACTGACATTTTCCCTCATACTTTGCAAATTCGCGGAAGCATCTGGCCAGTTCCTCCTTGCGGATGGGCTCATATTTTTCCAGCTCTACGGTCGAAAAACCGGGGGTATCGGCCACATAGCCGCCGCCCGGAATGGCGAAAAGCTCCACATGGCGGGTGGTGTGCCGGCCGCGGCCCAGCTTGTCGCTGATCTGGGCGGTGCGCAGCTCGAGGTCGGGGAAAAGACGGTTGAGAAGGGTCGACTTTCCGACACCCGAGTTGCCGATAAAGATACAGCTCTTTCCTTTCATCAACGAAAGGATCTCTTCGGTGCCCGGTTCTTCCTCGCCGCTGAACAGAACGGTGAAACCGGCTTTGCGATAGATATCCGCGAACTCTTCGCCGCTTTTCAGATCGGTCTTGGTGATGATGATGACCGGCTCGATGCCTTTGTATTCACAGACGGCGATCAGCTTGTCCAGCACCAGTGCGTTGGGCGCGGGTTTTGTGGAGGAGACCGTCATCAGCGCCAGATCGATATTGGCAGCCGGCGGCCGGAGGATCTCATTCTTGCGGGGCAG
This sequence comes from Oscillospiraceae bacterium, assembly GCA_017396055.1. Taxonomy (GTDB): domain Bacteria; phylum Bacillota; class Clostridia; order Oscillospirales; family Ruminococcaceae; genus Faecivivens. Next base: position 13,455 of record JAFQND010000286.1, on the reverse strand, counting down.
GATCTCTGAGACCACGCCGTCTTCGACGACGACCCGGTCACCTACCAGCGGAGAGATCTTCATTTTGCGGAAAACGCCCTTCGCCCTGCATTCCAAAAGAGTATCCGGCTCCCCGTCGGGAACCACATAATAAAAGCCGCTGATGGCCTTGGTGATCAGACCCTGAGTCAAGATCTTTTCCCTCCTGTCTTTCCAAAAGCGGCCCATGCCTCAGGGGCACCGGGCCGCTTTATACTGTTTATCATTCAAATTCGGGGGCACCTTCGGGACCGTCGGACTCATCATTCTCCCACGGCCAGTTGAAATCGGGCCAGCTGAAACCGGGACCGTCGCCGGAGGGATCGTTGGGCTCGATGCCTTCCTCCAGCTCAACGGCAGACTCGTAATAGCCTTCCGTCAGCAGATATTCTCCGGTCTCAAAGTCGACGATAAAGGTGGCATATTTCTTGCCGTCGAGGGCGACCATGACTGTCTGGATGCCCTTGCCCTCCATGTCCAGAGGAACAGAGGGAGAGGTGCCGGGATTGACGGTGATGCTGCCCGCATCCAGCGAGTCGATATAAACGGTCAGGGTATAATCCTTCGCCACAGCGCCCACAGGGAAGTCCACCTGGATCAGGGCCGGCATATAATGTCCGAGGCCGTTGCTGACCGAAAGCTCGACCGTGTCGCCGCTGACGACATAGTCATTGGGTTCAAGGCTCTGTTCGACAACGATGCCTTCCGGCTCGTCGCTGTCCACTTCGACGACCTCGACCTGAAGACCTACCGCTACCATACGGGCGGTGGCATCCTCCACCTCGCGTCCGACAACATTGGGCACCTTGGAAGCGACCGTCGCTTCACCGCGGCTGACATACAAAACGACCTGGGTGGTCTTTTCGACCTGAGTGCCCATGGGCGGGTCGGTCTGCAGCACCTGGTCGGCGGGAACGCCTTCGGCGACCTGGGTGCGGATGGTATAGTCAAGGCCCATATCATAAAGAGCCTGTTCTGCTTCGCTGATATCCTTGCCCACCAGTTCGGGCACCACCAGCGTGATGATGCCGTCGCTGACCTTGATGGTGACGGTGCGGTCGATCTTGACGCTGGTACCGGGCTGAATGCTCTGATAATAGATCTGTCCGGCGGGATAATCGTCGGTCAGCGCGCGCTCTTCGATGACAAAGTTGAACTGATCATAGTCATCATGGGTGCGGATCTCTTCGTAATCCTGACCAACCAGGTCGGGCATGAGGATCTCGGGGACTTTTTCATCTCTGCCCCAGTAGAAGAAGCCCAGAAGCACCATCAGTGCGGTGATGCAGCAGGCTGCCGCGATACCGGTGAGAATGAGGATGGTAGGGCTGCGCTTGATGATGACGATCTCCTCGTCGTCCTCTTCTTCCTCCTCGTGGCGGATAGATTTGACCGATTCGCCGTACTCTTCGGGCTTGGTCTCTTCCCGCATGTACTTGTACTCGAAAACGATGGAGGGATTCTGTTTGAATTCCGAAATGGCAGCCAGCATCTCGCGTGCCGAGCGGTAGCGCAGATCCTTGTTTTTCTGCATGGCCTTGCCGATGATCTCACAAAGACCCATGGGCACGGCGGGATTGACCTCCTGAAGAGGTACGGGCTGGTTGTGCAGATGCTTCATGGCCACCTCTTCGGGAGATTCTCCGTCAAAGGGAACAGCGCCTGCCAGCATCTCATAAAGCAGTACGCCCACCGAATAGATGTCGCTCTTGGCATCGGATTCTTCGCCGCAGGCCTGTTCGGGGCTGATATAATGGACCGAGCCGATGGTGCGGTTCTGGCCGCCGCGGATGTCCTCGCGGGCAAAACGGGCGATGCCGAAATCCATGACCTTGATGGTGCCGTCTCTGAGCAGCATGATATTCTGGGACTTGATATCCCGGTGGATGACACCGTGTTCATGGGCATGCTGCAGCGCCTTGAGGATCTGAGTGGCAAAATGCACCGTATCTTTCCATCTGAGCTGGTTCTGATGGCGGATATACTGATTCAGGGTGATGCCGTCGATATGTTCCATGACGATATACTGATCGGCACCGGTAAAGTTCACGTCGTAGACCTTGACGATATTGGGATGGTCCAGCACCGCGATGACCTTTGATTCATTGCGGAAGCGTCTGACGAACTCGTCGTTGGACAGATATTCCTGCTTGAGCAGTTTGATGGCAACAGTGGTCCCTTCCGAAAGGTCTGCTGCTTCAAAGACATTGGCCATGCCGCCGCTGCCGATGAGTTTTTTCAGTTCATAGCGGCCGTTCAGGGTACGTCCGATATATTCCATTGGGTCTCCTCCTTTCAGAGCCGCGTTACATTTCCACGATGACGACGGTGATATTGTCATAGCCGCCGCCCATGTTTGCAAGCTGTACCAGATGCTCGACGCTTTCCTCCGCCGGCAGTCCGTAAACTGCTTCGGCGATGACCGACTCCTCACAGACGCCCGACAATCCATCGGTACAGATGAGCAGCTTGTCGCCGGGCTCCAGCGGCAGATCCAGAAGATCCACATCCACGTCGCGGTCAACGCCTACGGCGCGGGTGATGATATTGCGATCGGGGTGACTGCGGGCCTCTTCGGGGGTGATAACGCCCTCGTCGACCAGCTGCTGTACGCGGGAATGGTCATGTGTCACCTGGAAGAACTGCTCGCCTCTGAGCTGATACAGCCTCGAGTCGCCCACATGTGCAATATAAGCCATATCGGGGGTCAGCAGCACCGCGATGACGGTGGTGCCCATGCCCTGCAGCTCCTGATCGGCCTGTGCGGCCAGCCAGATGGAACGGTTTGCTTCATAAACCGCCCTCAGCAGAAGGTCGTGGGCGCTGCTGTCGGTGACGGGAACGGTACAGCCGCCCCGGATCACACTTGTGATCGTGCGTCTGGCGATGGCGCTTGCCTTATCGCCTCCCTGTACACCGCCCATACCGTCGCAGACCAGTGCAAATCCCAGTTCGCCGTCCAGAGCTTCTATACGAAAGGTATCCTGATTTGTTGATCTTACCATGCCGATATCGGTTTTTCCGGCAAGTTTCATGCTGTTCCTCCTTTCGGGGTCCGTTTTGCTCTTCCTCAGCGAAGAGCCTGCCGTCTCAGCTGTCCGCAGGCGGCATCGATATCTGCGCCGAGAGTGCGCCGTACAGTGGCATTGACTCCCCTGTCGCAGAGGGTTTTCTGAAATGCATAGATCCGCTGGCGGGAGCTCTTTTCATAGCCCGCCTCTTCCACATAGTTGATGGGGATGAGGTTGACGTGGCAGAGGGTCCCTTTCAGCAGTGCGGCCAGTTCGGCGGCCTGTTCCTGGCTGTCGTTGACGCCGCTGATCAGTGAATATTCATAGGAGATGCGCCGGTGGGTCTTGTCGGTATAATACCGGCAGGCCGTCAGCAGCTCTCCGATCTTCCATTTCCGGTTAACGGGCATGATCTGGTCTCTTGTTTCGTCGGTGGTGGCGTGCAGCGAGATGGAAAGGGTGATCTGAAGGTCCATGTCGGCAAGCTCATAGATACGGTCGACCAGACCGCAGGTGGAAAGCGAGATATGGCGGTGGCTGAGGTTCAGGCCCTCGGGAGAGGCCACCAGCTCAAGAAAACGCATCACATTATCAAAATTGTCCAGCGGTTCGCCGATACCCATCAGCACGATGCTGCCGACCCGCTCACCGGTATCTCTTGCGGCGGAATAAACCTGCTCGAGGATCTCGGAAGGAGTCAGATGACGGACAAAGCCCGCCTTGGTGGAGGCGCAGAAGCTGCAGCCCATCCGACAGCCCACCTGGGTGGAGATGCAAAGGCTGTTTCCGTGCTCATAGCGCATCAGAACGCTCTCGACATACTCGCCGTCGGAAAGACGATAGAGATATTTGATGGTGCCGTCAAGGGCAGAGCAGAGCTTTCGCTCGGTCGTGAACGCCGTGATCTCACAGTCGTTTTTCAACCCTTCCCTGAGGGCAGCCGGCAGATTTGTCATCTCGTCAAAAGAGAGCACCCGCTTGTCATGGAGCCAGGAAAAGATCTGTTTTGCCCGGAATTTCGGCTGGCCGAGATTTTTCAAATATCCTTCCAGCTCCGGAATGGTCATGGACTTGATATCGATGCTGATGTGATCCACCTTCTGTCATATGATATAAAACGGATAACCATAAAGAATTGCTGCAGCTAAGACCGCGAAACGGATTTTCTTAGCCGGGCGATAAAGAACCCGTCATGATCTCCCCTGTGGGGCATGAGGGTCGCCTTGTATCCCTCGTCGGTGAGACCGTTAAAGATCTCCGGCAGAGGGTCGGGGACAAAATCGGGACGTTCGGCGAGAAATGCCTCGATGACCCGATCGTTTTCTTCTCTGTTGAGAGAACAGGTCGAATAGACCAGTATGCCGTCCGGTTTTACATAGTCTGCGGCGTTCAGAAGGATCTTTTTCTGGATCCCGGGCAGGGCGCGCAGCTCTTTCTCCGATTTGAGGCGGATCTCCGGTTTGCGGCGGATGACGCCCAGTCCCGCACAGGGCACGTCACAGAGCACCCGATCGGCAAGGCCTAAGCTTTCGTTATATTTGGTCGCGTCGCCGACAGCGCCTCTGATGACCGTAAGGCCAAGACGGGCAGCGCCGTCGGTGATCAGTTTCACACGGTTTTTATGCAGGTCAAAGGCAAGGATCTCGCCCTTGTTTTCCATCAGCTGAGCCATGGTAAAGCTCTTGGAGCCGGGAGCCGAACAGAGGTCAAAGACCCTTTCGCCGGGCTTCGGGCCGATAGCCTGCGCACAGAGCTGTGAGGCGGTATCCTGCACATAAAGAAGGCCTTGGCGGATGAGGGGATTTTCTCCCACCGAGCCGAGCTCTCTGACCGTCAGACAATCGGGCAGCAATCCATGTGCCCTGACCTGAACACCGAGAGCTGTAAGCTTCTCTTCCGCCTCTTTTCCAGAGATGCGCACCGTGTTGACTCTCAGCTGCATGGGCGGTCTTCCCAGGCAGGAAAAGGCCAGCGCTTCGGCGGTGTCGGAGCCGTATTGATCGCTCCACATCTTCAAGATCCAGAGAGGCATGGCCGTCTCGATCGACAGGGCATCCAGCTCATTTTTCGGTGCGGGCAGCTTTTTATTATCCCGCAGAAATGCTCTCAGCACACCGTTGACAAGGCCGGAAGCGCTCTTTTTGCGGGAGCGCTTGATCAGCTCGACGCTCTCGCCCACGGCGGCGCGGTCGGGAATGCTGTCCATATAAAGCAGCTGATAAATTCCCAGCTCGAGGGCGACAAGCACCTCGGCATCCAGCGAGGAAGAGCTTTTTTTCACATATTCCGCGATGACCCGGTCGAGGGTGACCTTCCGCTCCAGCACACCGTAAAACAGCGCCGAGGCAAACTGCCGCTCGCGGTTGTCGGTCATGGATCTTAAAACGCTGTCCAGTGTCAGGTTGGAATAGGCTTTGTCCTTCTCCATCCGCACCAGCGCATCAAAAGCCGCATCACGGCCGGTAAGCTTTTTCTCGACAGGCATCTCAGCGTCTCCTGTTGTTTCTCATGGACATCAGCCGCAGAAGGTTTCCCAGAGCGACCAGAAGGGCAGCCACATAGGTCAGGGCGGCGGCGGTCAGCACCTTGCGGGAGCCTTTGAGCTCGTCATCTTCGAGGATGCGGTCTTCCTCCAGAGTCTGCATGGCGCGGCGGCTGGCATTGAACTCCACAGGGAGGGTCACCAGCTGAAATGCCACCACGGCACAGAACAGAAGGATACCGATCTCCACCAGGAAGGGCAGGCCCAGTGCCACGCCCAGAAGAGCCAGCGGCATGGCCGCCGAAGAACCGATCTGGGTCATGGGGATGATGGCCGCGCGGACCTTCATGGGAAAATATCCCTTGTCGTACTGAACGGCATGGCCGCATTCGTGGGCAGCAACGCCCAAAGCGCCCACCGAGGTGGAGTTATAGGTACTGTCGGAGAGACGCACCACACCGGCGGAGGGATCAAAATGGTCGGTCAGATCGCCGCTCACCCGCTCAAGGCGGATATGCGAAAGGCCGTTCATGTCGAGGATGCGGCGGGCGATCTGTGCGGCGGTATAGCCGCGGCGGTTGCCGACTTTATTGTATTTTGCAAAGGTCGTCTTGACATTCCACGAAGCCCACATGGAGATGAGCAGCGCGGGCACAACATAAATCAGATAAGAGGAATAGTTCAAATCAGATTCTCCTTATTGGAAAAGATCATTCGCCCAGCTTTTCGCCTTTCTCGCCGGGTTTGCCTCTCAGGAAATCGGCGGCGGGCATCCGTTTGCTGCCCTCATACTGAACGCTTACCAGCTGAACAGCACCTTCACCACAGGCGACAACGAAGTTTTTGGGATCCAGAAGAGTACCGGGCTCGCCGTGGCCGGAGGCCAGACGGCTCTCATAGACTTTCAGCCGCTTGCCCTTATAGGTGGTCTGGGCTGCAGGCCAGCTGGAAAGACCGCGGATGAGATTGTGAACCGACTTTGCGTCCTTGGTAAAATCGATCTCAGACATCTCTTTCGAGAGCATGGGCGCGTGGGTGGCGAGAGAATCGTCCTGCTTTTCGGGGTGAAGCTCGCCTGCCTCCAGCTTTTTCAGGGTGGAGATGAGCAGCTCGGCGCCCATAAAGCGCAGCCGGTCATAGAGCTGGTCGGCAGTCTCGTTCTCGCCGATGGGGGTGGACATTTTTTCCAGCATATCGCCGGTGTCAACGCCTTCGCCCATGAACATGGTGGTGACGCCGGTCTCGGTCTCACCGTTCAAGACGCTCCACTGAATGGGGCCGGCGCCGCGGTATTTGGGCAGCAGCGAACCGTGTACGTTGATACAGCCGTATTTCGGCATGTCGAGGACCGCTTTGGGCAGGATCTTGCCGTAGGCGACGACGACGATCAAATCGGGGGCAAGGGCGGCAAGCTCTTCCTGAACCTCTTCTTTGCGGAGGGTGACGGGCTGATAGACGGGGATATCATGCTCAAGGGCATATTCCTTGACAGGGGGAGCCTGCATCTTATGACCGCGGCCCTTGGGTTTGTCGGGCTGGGTATAAGCGGCGGCAACGGGATAGCCTGCCTCCACAAGGGCGGCAAGACAGGGCACGGCAAAATCGGGAGTGCCCATGAAAACGATCTTCATATGGTTTCCTCCTCAGTCTCTTTCCTTGCGTTTAAGGCGGACAGAGAGTTTTTTGCGGGGTTTTTCGGGCTCGAGCATCTCGGATGCGTGATCTTTGAAGACGATGCCGTCCAGATGGTCTATCTCATGGCAGAAGGCACGGGCCAGAAGGCCGACACCGGTCATCTCATAAAACTCGCCGTGGCGGTCCTGGGCGCGGACGGTGACCTCATTGGGGCGCTCGACCATGCCGTACTGACCGGGGAAAGAGAGACAGCCTTCGCTGCCGTTCTGAGTGCCGGAAGTGCCGATGATAACGGGGTTGATCAGTTCGATGCGGCCTTCGCCGATATCGATGACCACGACTCTGCGCAGGATACCGACCTGTACGCCGGCAAGGCCGACGCCGTTTGCCTTTTCCATGGTCTGGGCCATGTCGTCCAGCAGGGTGCCCAGCTTTTCGTCAAAGACGGTCACCTCACGGGATTTCTTGCGAAGGAGCTCATCTCCCTCATATACCATTTGCCGAATTGCCATAATTTTTTCCTTCCTGGTTGAAACCTGTTGTAGGGGTGGGGTATCCCCGCCCGCTGATATACCATAACGCTGCTGAAAGCTGCGGGACGGGAAACCCGTCCCCTACAATCATACCTGCAGCTTAACCGTTTTGCGGTTAAGCGACGCTCCGTTTACACAGAGGTACCACGCGCAAGAAACCGACATCCAAAACTGCAAAGCAGTTTTATGGTCCCGTAAGACCGGAAGGTTTCTTGCAGCTTAACCGCTTTGCGGTTAAGCGATGTCGCCATTCATATCCAGATAGACGCTGACGCCTCTGAACAGTTTCTCCCCGTCAGCCTCGGCCACAGCCTGTCTGACAAGGTCGCGGAAGCGCCGGTTGTTTTTGCATTTGACCACGATCCTCAGCCGGTATTTGCCGCTGACGCGATAGACATTGGCCTGAGAGACCCCTAAAAGCACCGCTGGGATGCCCTCGGCGGCAAGAAGCTTTTTTCTGAGGATCCCGTGGAACCGTTCGGCACAGATGCGTACCTTCTCTTCGTCCGCCCCGGAAAATCCCACCACCATCAGGTCGCAGAAGGGGGGCTGCAGCGCCGCCTTGCGGATCTGGATCTCGTCTGCATAAAATCCCTCATAATCCTGTGCCGCCGCATAGCGGATCACCGGATGATCGGGAGAAACGGTCTGGATACAGGCCAGACCGGGTTTTTCATATCGACCGCTGCGTCCGACCACCTGGGTGATCAGCGAGAAGGTCTTCTCGCCGCAGCGAAAATCGCCGGAATAAAGATACTGATCTGCGCCCAGCACGCCTACCAGCGTCACGCCGGGAAAATTGAGTCCCTTGGCGACCATCTGGGTGCCGATCATGATGTCATATTCGCCTGCCTCGAATTTTGAGAATTTCTCCTCATAGGCATAGCGGGAGTAGGTGGTGTCGGTGTCCATTCTGAGGACACGGGCAGAAGGGATCTGCTTTGCGATCAGATCCTCCACCTTCTGGGTGCCGGTGCCCATCAGCCGCAGGTGCTTCGACCCGCAGGAGGGACAGGGATCCTGCGGTCTTCTTGTAAAGCCGCAGTAGTGGCACATCAGATAACCGTTGGCCTTGTGATAGGTCAGCGAGATACTGCAGTTGGGGCATTTCACCGCTTCGCCGCAGTCGGTACAGATGCCGAAGGTGGCATAACCGCGGCGATTGAGCAGCACGATGGACTGCTCGCCCCGTTCATAGGCGTGTAAAAGCTCTTCGGCGAGCGAGTCGCTCAAAGGGCTGTAGTTGCCGTTCTGTTCCTCTCCCAGCATGTCGATCATCTCCACCGAGGGAAGGGCGGCTTTGCCGTAACGCTCTCTCAGAGTATAAAGATGATATCTGCCGGTCTTTGCGGCATAATAGCTCTCGACGCTGGGGGTGGCCGAAGCCAGCAGAAGCAGTGCCCGGTGATGAACACAGCGCAGCTTTGCGATATCCCTCGCGTGATAGCGGGGGGTGGTGTCGGATTTATAGGAGTGTTCCCCTTCCTCGTCCATGATAATCAGTCCGAGACGGCTGCAGGGGGCAAAAACACTGCTCCGGGTGCCGATGACGACCCGCGCTTCCCCTGATTTGATACGCCGGTATTCGTCCAGACGCTCGCCCAGAGAAAGACTCGAATGGAGAACAGCCACATCTCTTCCGAAAAAGCCCCGGAACTTTCTCAGCATCTGGGGCGTCAGGGCGATCTCGGGCACCATGAGGATGGCCTGTTTGCCTTCGACAAGGCAGTCGCTGATCAGCCGGATGAAGATCTGGGTCTTGCCCGAGCCGGTGACGCCGAACAAAAGCGCCGCGGCGGCTTCATCCTTCCGGTATAACGAGAGAAGGCTCTCATAGACTTCCTGCTGTTTTTGGGAAAGGTTCAGTTCGCCGGGGTCGGTATGTCCTTCCGGCATCTGGGGGGTACGATAGACGATCTGTTCAAAATATTCACACAGACCCTTTTTGACAAGGGTCCTGACCACCGCTTCGGTGACACCGGCATGATAGGCAGCTTCCCGCTCGGCGGCAGCGCCCACCGCTTCAAGAATACGAAGGACCTCCCGCTGTTTGGGGGTGACGCCGGCTGTCTCGGAGTCGACTCCTTCTGCGAGGCGCACCATCCGGGCGGTCTTGTCGCCCACCTTACGGGTCAGGGTCTGTTCTTCTTTGAGAATTCCTTTTTCACAGAGGATCCCGGCGGTTTTTCTCCGTCCGGCGGCACCTTCGCCTGCAAAAAGCAGTTCCAGCTCTTTGGGGGTATCGGCCGAGAGCATCAGCCGGATGAGCAGCTGCTCCTCTTTTTCGAGGTTCGGCAGCATCTCTTTTTCAAACCCCTTGACGAAAGAATAGCTGATCTTTGCTTCCACCGAAAGGCCGGCGGGGATCAGGCATTTCACCGCTTCATAGCGGCTGGAGAAGGCGGTATCGGCCATGTATTCGACGATGCGGAAGCCCTCTTCGTCCAGGATGGGCCCTTCGTCAAGAACGGTGATGATCTCTTTGAGGCCGGGCTTTGCTTCCTCCTCGGCCACCGAGAAAACCATACCCTGACTGAGACGGTTGCCCCGTCCGAAGGGAACGAGCACCCGCACGCCTCTGCACACCGAGGAGGCCAGTTCTTCCGGCACCGCATAGGAAAACAGCCGGTCAAAATGAAAAGCGGTCTTTTCCACCGCAACGGCGGCTGTCAGGATCTTCATGCGGTCACCTCCCCGTGGGTGCTGCCTTTTCACAGAGTAAAAAGGCGCGGTGATCCCCGAAAGGGAGATCAGTCTTCGTCGATATCAGCTTCAGCGTCGGCGTCGGAATCGCTGTCGGACAGGTCGGCAACGTCGAGAGAAGAGATGCGGCGGTCATGGATAACGCCGATGTCGTCGCTTTCGATCAGTTTATAACGGCCCTTTGCGAAGTCTTCGACGGCCAGCTGAACGGGCTTTTCCAGAAGGATGGTCTTGTTTTCGTCGGCGTCCTGTGCGATCTCACGGGCGCGCTTTGCAACAGCAACAACCAGAGAATAGTAGCTCTGGCCGGGTTTGATCAGTTCGGGAACGGAAGGTCTGTGCATCATAGCGATATATCTCCTTTTATATGTGGGTCACGGCTTTATGCCGGTTTTTTCGGTTCAGCGAAGGAATTCGCCGCGGATCTGTTTTTTCAGTGCGGCAGCCTTTTCCTTCAGTCGGGCGATGTGTTCTTCGTCTTCCTGCTCACAGGCATCGACGATCTCAGCAAAGGAATGAACGGCGTCATTCAGGTCATCGTTGACGACAACATAGTCAAATTCGTCCACAAGGCCGATCTCTTCCAGAGCGGCAGAAAGACGCTTTTCAACGGTGGCCATATCCTCGGTGCCGCGGCCGATAAGACGTTCGCGGAGGGTCTTCATGGAAGGGGGAACGATAAAGACCTTGACAGATTCGGGATAGTTTTTCTTGACCTGCATGGCGCCCTGTACCTCGATCTCGAGGATGACGCTGCGGCCGGCGGCCATCTCTTCTTCGGCCTTGTCGCGGGGAGAGCCGTAGTAGTTATCACAGAACTGTGCATACTCCAGCATCGAGCCCTGACGGATCTTTTCTTCAAACTCCTCGCGGGTGATGAAATGGTAGTGTACACCGTCGATCTCGCCGGGACGGGGAGCGCGGGTGGTGTTGGAAACGGAATAATAGACATCATGGTCACGGCGGTATTCACCCAGAACGGTGCCCTTGCCGCTGCCGGAAGGGCCGGTCAGGACCAGAAGAACTTTTTTACTCATCCTCATCCTCCTCGTCTTCCTGTACCTCATCGGTCTGGATGAAGCGGTTGGCGACCGTTTCAGGCTGAATGGACGAAAGGACCACATGACCCGAATCCATGACGATGACGGCACGGGTGCGGCGGCCATAGGTGGCGTCGATCAGAACGCCGTTGTCGCGGGCATCCTGGATAATGCGTTTGATGGGGGCTGATTCCGGACTGACAATGGTGATGAGCCGGCTGGCGGATACCATGTTGCCGAATCCGATATTGATCAGTTTCATCTTACTTCTCCTTTGTTGATTTTATGTGGGAATGGATTCGCGGAATAATGGCAGGCCGGGCTTATTCCATGTTCTGGATCTGTTCTCTGATTTTTTCGATCTCGGCCTTGATGTCGACGACCTTGCGGGCGATGGAGATATCCTGACACTTGGAACCAATGGTGTTGGTCTCGCGGTTGACCTCCTGTACCAGGAAGTCCAGTTTGCGGCCGACGGGTTCCTCCGACTCCAGCAGAGTGTGGAACTGTGCCAGATGGCTGTGCAGGCGGACGGTCTCTTCGTCGATGGCGACACGGTCGGCAAAAACAGCAGCCTCAGTGATCAGACGGCCTTCATCGACGGTCTTGTCGGCAAGGATCTCTTTGATCTTCAGATAGAGGCGGTCATAATATTCCTGACGGAGCAGGGGCGCGCGCTCTTCCACTTCGGCAAGCAGCGAAGCAATGGTATCAAGACGTCCGGAAACATCGGCTCTGAGACGTTCACCTTCCACCTCGCGCATCGAAACAAAAGCAGCCATGGCGGTCTTTGCGACCGACTCAACAGCGGCCCACAGGCGGTTTTCGTCCACCTCGGCACGGCGAAGGGTAAAGATCTCGGGCAGACGGAACAGGTCGGTCAGCTTCAGATCATCCTCCAGCCCCAGACCGGGTGCTGCGGCACGCAGGGCGGCAATATAGCTCTGGGCCACGTCTTCGTTGACCTGAACCTCAGTGTCGCGCTGACCCACCGACTGGACCGTACAGTAAAGCTCTACCTTACCTCTTGAACAGCCGGACTGGACCAGATTTTTCAGTTTATCTTCCAAAAACAGACAGGTCTTGGGAAGCCGGGAAGAAAATTCAAAAAAGCGATGGTTGACCGCGCGGACCTCAACGGTGATATCCCAAAGGTCGACAACAGCCTGACCGCGGCCGTAACCGGTCATACTTTTGATCATGGCAAGTCCCTCTTTTCTGTACCGCCATAAGCGGTATTTAATCCTTATTATTGTAGCAGATTTCCTGTCCCGCAGACGATTTTGTTTTCTTTGCGTTCATATCGTTCACAAATAATTTACAAATGGATTTCGACACGCGGCTTTCTGCCGGTCTTACAGGAAAAAACATGCAAAAAGGCCATACCTGTCCGTAGACAAATATGACCTTCCTGTGGTGCCGCTGCCCTGTTGCGGTGCCCGGCTCAAGCTTCGCCTGACGATGCAGGCTCGCTTTCTGCCGACCGCTGCCACTCGCTCGCTTCGCTTTTTCCGCCGCAGGCGGCGCTCACCTCGCTCCCCGGGATCGAACTGTGTGTTCTTTCCGGGTACCGGTCATATCATCAGTCCTATAAACAACTTGACAAATCCGCAAAACTGCTTTATAATTACAGAGTTAGCTGCCGCTGTGGCGGAACAGGCAGACGCAAGGGACTTAAAATCCCTCGGTGGAAACACCGTACCGGTTCGATCCCGGTTAGCGGCACCAGAGAAGGCTCCGGTTTTTTGACCGGAGTTTTTTCTTTTATTTCTTCAAAAATCCATTGAATTTCGATTTCCTCTGTGCTATGATATAGTCACGACTAACCCATCTTTTTCGACATTATTTTTACGGAGGGATCCTTACGGGTATCATCGAAACTCTTGTCATCACAACCTTCCTTGCCGGCGTAGTCGGCACCGGTCTGGGCGGTCTTATCGGCTCACTGCTTCAGAAAGACTCCAGCCGGACGGTCAGTCTGCTTTTAAGCTTTGCGGGCGGCGTCATGCTCAGCGTTGTCTGTTTTGACCTGG
>JAFQND010000285.1 GCA_017396055.1 Oscillospiraceae bacterium | reverse complement strand
TGCTCTGGCAGCGGTGCTGGCAGTAGTTTCAGGTGCGGCGGTCTGGCTTCTGGGCCTGACGGAAAAGGGAAGAAAGACGCGGCAGACGGCGGCTTCCAGGCTCCCGCTTCTGCGTACAGCTTCTGCTAAAGTTTCGTCTTCCAGATTCTGCAGCTGTCTTTCCATGCTGCTGGCCGGCGGATGCAGTGCCGAGGAAGCGCTGGAGCGCATCAGTTTTATCCTTCCCGACCCTGCGGTACAGAAAAAGGCAGAAGAATGCCGACAGGAATTATCCGACGGCACCGACCTGGGCACCGCATTGGCAAACACCGGCCTTTTCAGGGGATTACAGAACGGCCTGATCGCCGTTTCGGTACAGTCTGGCACGCTGGATGAGACCCTCAGACGGATCGCCGATCAGGAACTGGATGATTTCAATCGGACCCTCGACCGGGCTGTTGCCCTTCTGGAGCCGACGACCATCGGTCTGACGGCAGTGATGATCGGCAGTGTGCTGTTGTCGGTCATGCTGCCCCTGTCCGGTATGCTTGCGTCCATCGGGTGACCGGCATGAGAATCTATTCCGGCAAAAGACAGCCGCTCAGGCATATATTTGCCGCTTTGCTGACGGCGGCGGCCCTTGCTGCTGCAGCGGTTTTTGCTGCTCAGACAGGCGAAGCTTCCGATGAACGGGCACGTCAGGCGGCTGAAGATACCATCCGCAGGGCAATGGTCACCTGTTATGCCATAGAAGGGTTTTATCCTTCTTCGCTGGATTATCTCTGTGAATATTACGGTGTGGCGGCGGATGAGCGCTTCGTGGTGGAGTATGAAGCATTCGGCGGCAATATCATGCCGCAGGTGACAGTGATCTTCCGCGGCGGAAGTGCTGTCTGAAGAAAGGATATCGATATGAAAAGGGGCGGTATGCTGGCGGCAGTTCTGCTGACGGCGGTCTTTATCTTTTCCGCGGCGGCGCTGACGGCGGCCGGTGCGCGGGCTTATCTGGCCATTCAGCGGGACATCGGACGTACCGATGCTCTGCGTGCCTCCTGTGCTTATCTGACGGGTAAGGTGCGCAGCTGTCAGGGCGAAGCGACCGTCACGGAAGATGTCGGAGTGGGAACCGTTCTCTGTCTGTCGGAGGAACTGGCAGGCGAAAAATATTTGACCCGCATCTATCTTCTGAACGGTATGCTGACCGAGAATTTCCAGCCGGAAAACACGCCCTTTGACCCGGACAGCGGCGAGCCGCTGACCGCTCTTGTGGCTTTCGACGCGGAAAAAGAGAATGGACTTGTTCGATTTTGCGTGACACTGCGGGAAGAAGACGGCGGCAGCAGGGAAGAATTTTCTGTCCGTGCCGGAGAGGGGAAAGCGACATGAGCCAGTCGGGACGTTTTTATTCTTTCTTATCCGAAATGCTTCTGATCCTTCTGTTTTTCTCGATCTCGGCGGCAGTACTGCTGAGAATGTTTGTCCGCGCTGAAGAAGAGAGCAGACAGACGGCGCTGCGCACAGCGGCGCTTATATCGGCACAGTCGATGCTGGAGGAGTCTGCGGCAGACGGAAAAGATCGCAGCAGAACGTTCGGGCTGGATGGCGGAGAATATACCGTGACAACAGTTGTGAAAGACGAGCATAAGGGCACCGGTGTTCTTCGCCGGGTCATCGTAACTGCAGAGGGATCGAAGGGCGAACAGCTGCTGACGGTGCCGATGGAAACAGCCGTATTCTCAGAGGAACTGATATGAACAGAGAGGAAAAGGCACGGTTCGGCGGAGGACTTCTGTCGGTGGTGATGGTGCTGGTCATTTTACTGCTCAGTGTCTTTGCGGCGCTGGCCATGACCGCTTCGTTTTCCCGGACAAGACTTGCCGACCGCGCAGAAACAGCCGCCGCAGCATATTATGCGGCTGAAAAAGAATGTGCCGAAAAGGCGGCGGAGGTCTCCGGCCTGCTGGCCAACGGAGAGGATCTGAAAGGTTTATGCGAGATACAGCAATCGCCGGACGGACAGCTTCTTGTTTTTATTTCGCCCATTGATGAAAACCGTCAGCTGGAAATTGTTTATCTGGCCGGTGAAGACGGCAGTATGACTTTTCTGAAAAAGACATCGGTCACTGTGACCCGGTGGGAAGAAGATTTTCTGGATGTCTGGACCGGAAACTGAGAAAAGGAGGAGCAGATCATGCTCGTCGAGGATATCCTTCGGGACGCGCTGGAAAAAAGCGCTTCTGATATATTTATCGTAGCCGGTTTTCCGGTGGCTTATAAGATCAACAGTGCTCTGGTCCGTCAGGACGATACCCGCATGATGCCGCCGGATACCAAAGCGCTGCTCTATCGTATCTATGAACTGGCCGGACGGAAGATCGACCGGCTGGAACAATCCGGCGATGACGATTTTTCCTTCTTTGTACCCGGCATCAACGGCAGATTCCGCTGCAGTGCCTACCGGCAGCGCGGCTCTCTTGCCTGCGTCATCCGCGTGGTCAGTTTTAATCTTCCCGATGCGGCGGACATGGGAATTCCCGACAGTGTCATGGACCTGTACCGCTATCAGAAAGGCCTGATCCTGGTCACCGGCAGCGCCGGCAGCGGCAAAACGACCACCCTCGCCTGTCTCATTGACCGCATCAACCGCAGCCGCGACGGTCATATCATTACGCTGGAAGACCCTATCGAGTTCATCCACTCTCATAAACAGAGCATTGTCAGCCAGCGGGAGATCGAGCATGACACCGAAAGTTATGCCCAGGCGCTCAGAGCCGCTCTGCGTCAGTCGCCCAACGTGATCCTTCTGGGCGAGATGCGGGATTTCGAGACCATTCAGACAGCGGTCACCGCTGCCGAAACGGGTCAGCTGGTCTTCTCTACGCTGCATACCCCCGGTGCAGCCAAAACAGTGGACCGCATTATCGACGTTTTCCCCTCCAATCAGCAGCAGCAGATCCGCACTCAGCTTTCGATGGTGCTGCAGGCAGTGGTATCTCAGCAGCTGATCCCCGGCACGGACGGAAAACTGGTGCCTGCTTTTGAAGTGATGGTGGTCAACAATGCCATCCGCAATCTGATCAAAGACGGCAAGATCAACCAGATCGACAACGCCATTCTCACTGGCGGCGATCAGGGCATGATGCTGATGGATTCCAGTATCCTTGACCTCTATCGCAGAAAACTGATCAGCAGAGAAAATGCGCTGCTCTATGCCGTCAATCGGCAGTCACTGCAGCAGAAACTGTAAAAGAAAAGCTTCCGCCTTTTCGGGACGGAAGCTTTTTTCTTATTTTGCTTTGAATTTCTCGACAGCGGCTGCGACCTTCTGATAGTCATTTGCAAGGATGACATCCATGCCCATCTCCAGGTATTCCAGCGTCTCGGCGGGGTCATCCGACCAGAACAGATTGCATCGGATGCCGTTCTGATGGGCTTTTTCGATGCTCCGGCGGACATAATCCGCATCGTTATACTTGAAGAACGGTTTGAACAGCTGGATCTTTGTCGAACCTGTGGCAATTGCCTTGTCCACCAGATCTTCCAGCGGTTTTTCGATGTCTGCGCCGGCACAGCGGGCGATATCGGGTGCGATGGCTCTGAACTGTTCCAGAATAGCAATATTGCCGGACATGATATAGCAGTATTTGCGGCAGTCGTATTTGTTGATCAGCCGGACGATCTCACGGATCGTTTCTTCGGGCAGGGGATTCACGTCATCCACCGCCTTGACATGGACATTCATGACCACATGACAGGCGAACTTTTTCAGAATATCTTCAAAGCTCGGGATGCGAAGCCCCTCAAACTCAGGACCGTGTTTGGCACCGAAATCGAATTTCAGCAGTTCTTCGTAGGTGTGCTCCCAGACATAGCCGCTGCCGTCGGAGACGCGCTCCAGATTGGAGTCGTGGATAGAGACGATCACGCCGTCTTTCGAACTCCACAGGTCGAATTCAATCTCTTCGGCGCCCAGAGCGACCGCAGCGCCAAAGGCGGGCATGGAGTTTTCGGGAGCGATGGTGGAGAAGCCTCTGTGAGCACAGACTCTGGGATAGGGCATGATATCGTCGTGACGAACGATGGCACTGCCGCCGGGACGGTATTTCCAGGGGCGGCGGCCCGCTTCGATATAGTTGTGATGAGGAGCGGGAGGATTTCCGAAGCCGGCGGGCTTCAGGTGGCGGGCATGGGGATCAAATTCGGCGGTGCCGACACCCACTTCGTTCATCATGTTGAGCAGCACACTGCCGTCGGGAGCGGTGACCATGCTGGTGCCGCCGACAGGGGAATCGGCACCGAGGCTGACCGACGAGCGCACCACATAGGCGTGGTGTTATAAGAGCAGAAGCGGCACATCATCTCCAACGCGTCATGAGTGTCAGAGCGCTGATAGGCACAGATGACCACCACATCGGGATCGTATCGTGCGATATTGGCATAGATCTCGTAAAAATAGACGTCATAGCAGATCAGGAAGGCATACCGTACTCCGTCTACCTCAAGGATCGTGGGCTCGGAATACTCCCAGGTGTAATCGGTGTCCAGTTTATAGACGTTCATCTCAGAGGGGACAAGGTGCTGTTTGTAATACCGGCCGGCGATCTCGCCGTTTTTGCTGAAAGCAACAGTCGTGTTGCGAAGCCCCGTTTCGGTGGGATGGATGCAGTTGACGAAAACAGTCGCGGAACAGCGGCGTGCGGTCTCGGCTGCTTTTTTCAGCAGACGGTCGCTGTATTTGTGATAGCTTTCTTCCATCTGTTCTTTCGTTTTGGCGAGACAGGGAACATTGGAATATTCCGGCAGGACGATCAGGTCGGCATCCTCACCGCAGCTGTCCAGCTGGTCCAGTTCCCACTGCAGCAGCTTATCAGAATCGGCAAAGTCCATACTGTAGGCAGGCTGGAATACATAAGCTTTCATTTTCATACTTCCTTTCAAAGAAGTTTCTCTGCTATCAGTATAGCACATTTGACCGGCGGTTTCCAGCCGCAGTTTTCGTTTTTTCGTTGCATGATCGGCCGGCCTGCGTTATAATTAGCCTGAAACCAACATTTTTTCCGAAGGGAAGTGCTCTTATGATCCAGGATGGTCTGAAACAGGAAAACGGGATCATCTCCTCTTTTCTGATGATCGGTCAGTCCAATATGGCCGGCAGAGGAGAGCTTTCGGATGTTCCACCCATCGATAATCCCGACTGCTTCATGCTCAGAATGGGCAGATGGCAGCGGCTGTGCGAGCCGGTCAATCCGGACAGAGGTATTTTCGAGGGGGAATTTCACAGCGGTATCAGCATGGGCTCTTCTTTTGCGGATGAAGCTTCCCGCCTGCTTGGAAAGGTAGGTATGATTCCCTGTGCCGACGGCGGTACCCGGCTGGATCAGTGGATGCCGGGAGAGATCCTGTACGACCATGCTGTTATGATGACCGGGCTTGCCGTGCGCAGCTCCCGGCTGCGGGCGATCCTCTGGCACCAGGGGGAGAGCGACTGTACTTCGGAAGCCGGCGTGCAGGAGTATGGAGAAAAATTTATCCGGATGATGACCTCTCTCAGAAAAGATCTTGGTCAGCCCGATCTGCCGGTCGTGATCGGCGAACTGTCGGAAAATATCACCGGACGTTGGGGCGTGGAAGACCGCCCGGTGCGGCTTAACGGGATCCTGCGTGATATCGCAGGGGAACTTTCCCACTGCAGTATCGTTTCGGTGAAGGGGCTCACGCTGAAACCGGATGGAATCCACTTTGATGCGGCTTCACAGCGCGAGTTGGGAAGGCGTTATTTCGACGCATACTGCGCTCTGACGGGAATGGAGAGACGCTGATCATTTCAACTGAAAAAACAAAAGCCGCCGGAAGACCGGCGGCTTTTTTGACGATTATTTTTCGTTTTTCAGCTTGATGGTCTTCCACTTGCCGCTGTGATAGCGCAGCAGAACAAGAGTGGAACGCACCAGCTGGTCCAGTACCATGGCGACCCATGCACCTTCCAGGCCCCAGTGGAAAGCGTTGATCATCAGAATAGCAACACCGGGTCTGATCAGCAGTACAGTAATAAAGGTGATGACCGCAGTGGCTCTGGTATCGCCTGCGCCGCGCAGACCGCCGGCAATGATGAACTGGGACGACTGCAGAGGCTGCATCACGGCGACCATCAGAAGGATCCTTCCGCCCAGACGGACGATCTCGGGATCGTCATTGTAGAGCATGACAAGTTCTTCGTTGAACAGGATGAAGATGATCGTCAGCATAATGGCGACGATCATACCGATACGGCGGGTACGGGTGCAATATGCCTGGGCCATATCGGGGCGGCGCTTGCCCAGGCTCTGGCCCATCAGCGAGGTGGCAGATACGGCGAATGCCTGACCGGTCATGAAGGAGAGCGCCTGGATATTCATGCAGACCTGATGGGTCGCGAAGGGAACGGTTCCCAGACCGGCAACGGTCTTGGCATAGATAATCATACCGGCGCGCATGAGGAACTGTTCGATCATGGCGGGCAGACCGATGTTGATGATGTCGCGAAGAATAGGAAGATCGGGCTTGAAACCGTCTTTCAGCCGCAGTTTCAGATAGCCGTTTTTCTTCATGATGCTCCAGAAAGCCATGACGAAAGCAACGAACTGACCGATAACGGTGGCGAGAGAAGCGCCGGCAACACCCATCTGGGGGAAGCCCAGATTACCATAGATCAGCAGCCAGTTGCAGATGACATTGACTATGTTTGCAACGATATTATAGACCATGGCGGTACGGGAGTCGCCGACACCACGAAGCGCAGCGGTGACCGTGCTGGTCAGAGCCATGGTGATGAAGCCTGCCATCTGAATACGCAGATAAGATACAGCCGGTCCAAGCGTTTCAGGGTCGGCGGTACCGGTAAAGATGATCAGCGGTTCGGCAAAAAGATAGCCGAGGATCGACGAGGTGACCGCCAGTATAAAGGTCATCAGCAGTGCCTGTCTGAGGGCGAGGTTCGCTCTTTCCTGGTTGCCGGCACCTTTCGCACGGGCGATCAGTGCGGTGGCACCGGTGTTCATTGCCATGAACAGGGTCATCAGCAGGAATTTGGGCTGAGTAGTCAGAACGACAGCG
>JAFQND010000284.1 GCA_017396055.1 Oscillospiraceae bacterium | reverse complement strand
GTCTGCTCTGATGGCGCCCACCGAGATACTTGCCGCACAGCACGAAGTGACCCTGCGGAAATTCCTGGAACCGCTCGGACTGCGCATCGCACTGCTGACCGGTTCTCTCACACAGAAACAGAAAAACGAACTCCGCGCAAAGATCGCTGCCGGTGAAGTGGATCTTGTCGCCGGCACCCATGCCCTTGTGCAGGATGCCACCGTTTTCAAAAATCTCGGTCTTGTCATCACCGACGAACAGCACCGCTTCGGCGTTGCCCAGCGCCAGAAACTGGGTCAGAAAGGCAGCGCTCCCCACGTGCTGGTCATGTCCGCCACCCCCATTCCCCGCACCCTTGCGCTGATCGCTTACGGCGATCTGGATCTCTCGATCATTGATGAACTGCCCAAGGGAAGACAGCCTATCGACACCTTTGCCGTTCATTCCGACAAACGAAAGCGCGCCCTCGGCTATATCCGGGAGCATCTTGAGCGCGGCGAACAGGGCTATGTGGTCTGTCCCCTGATCGAGGAAAGCGACTCCGATCTGATGGCTGCCGAACGATATGCCGCAGCACTCCAGAAAGTCATGGTTCCCTATGAAGTGGGGCTGCTCCACGGCCGGATGAAGCCTGCCGACAAAGACGCCGTCATGGCCGATTTTGCCTCGGGAAAAATATCGCTTCTGGTTGCCACCACCGTTGTGGAGGTAGGTGTTGACGTTCCCAATGCCACCATTATGATGATCGAAAATGCTGAACGTTTCGGTCTTTCCCAGCTGCATCAGCTGAGAGGAAGAGTCGGCCGCGGCAGCAAAAAATCCACCTGTATCCTTGTTTCCGACAACGAAGGCGAGGACAACAAAAAGCGGCTCAGCGTCATGAAACAGACCTGTGACGGCTTTATCATTGCCAAAGAAGACTTAAAGCTCCGCGGGGCAGGCGATTTCTTCGGTCACCGTCAGAGCGGTGTTCCCTCCCTCGCCATGGGTGATCTTCTGGAGGATACCGGTCTCTTTGCTGAAGCACAGGCCGATGCCAGAGCTCTTCTCACCGAAGACCCCGATCTGTCATGGCCCGAACACCTTCTCTTCGGAGAACGGATCCACAGTCTTTTTGCCGACCGGGAAGGAACGATGAACTGATCTGTCAGAATCGAAACAAACCACTATGAAAGGTCTTGAACATATGTATCTCGAAAACAAAAAACACCTGCATTTCATCGGCATCGGCGGCTCGGGCATGTATCCCATGGCTCAGATCCTCCACGGTGAAGGATATTATATCACCGGCTCTGACAACAATGAGACCGACACCCTTCAGAAAGTCCGCGAGATGGGTATCCCCGTCACTCTCGGACAGAAAGCCGAAAATATCGAGGGCGCCGACCTGATCATCTATACCGCTGCCATCATGGCTGATAACCCCGAACTGATCGCCGCAAGAGAAAGCGGTATCCCCACCGTTGAGCGCAGCATCATCCTCGGCGAGATCACTGCGCGCTATGAAAATGCTCTCTGCGTCAGCGGAACCCACGGCAAAACCACTACCACCTCCATGCTGACCCAGATCCTCTTCGACGCAGATCTCGACCCCACCTGTGTCATCGGCGGAAAACTTGCTGCCATCGGCGGCTCCGGCAGAGCAGGCAAGTCCGACCGCATGGTCTGCGAATCCTGTGAATTCGTCGACACTTTCTTAAAACTCTATCCTGACGTCGCTGTCATCCTGAATATCGACGCCGACCATCTGGACTATTTCAAGACCATGGAAAATCTGATGGCCTCCTTCCGGAAATTTGCCGAAAAGGCTTCCCGCATGGTCATCTATAACGGCGATGACGAAAATACCGTCAAAACCATGGCGGGCATCGACAAGCCCACCCTCACCTTCGGCTATGGCGAGCAGAACGACTTTTATGCCGCCAATATCCGCCATCCCGGCGGTGTCGAGACCGTCTTTGATCTGATGAAAAAGGGCGGCGAAAAGCTCTGCACCCTGACCATGCACGTTCCCGGCGATCATAATGTACTCAATGCCGTGGCAGCCTGCGTCACCGCCATGCAGGCCGAAGCGACTCCCGAAGACTGCGTCCGGGGCATCGACAATTTCCACGGCACCGGCAGACGGTTTGAGGTCCTCAGCCGTGAATTCGGCATCACCGTCGCCGATGACTATGCCCACCATCCCACCGAGGTGGAGGCTGTGCTGAAAGCCGCCAAAACTCTCCCCTTCAAGCGGATCTGGGCAGTTCACCAGCCCTTTACCTACTCCCGCACCCATATGCTGATGGACGATTTCGCAAGAGTCCTGCAACTTGCCGATAAAGTTGTCCTGTCGGAGGTCATGGGTTCCCGCGAGAAAAACACCATCGGTGTCTATACCTCTCAGCTTGCCGAAAAGATCCCCGGCTGTGTCTGGTACCCCGCTTTCCCCGAAATTTCGGACTATGTTGCAGCAAATGCCGAAGAAGGCGACCTGATCCTGACGCTCGGCTGCGGCGACGTCAACAAATGTGCCCGCATGATCATCGAAAAGCTGCACAAACGCTTTGAGAAATAATTTTCTGCCGCCTGTCCCAAAGACAGGCGGTTTTGCTTTACTTTCTTCGCTCTCCATGATAAAATCAAACCAAGAACAAAACGAAACGGAGCGTGGCTTTTTATGTATATCGGCATTGACGTGGGCGGCACCAAATGTGCCCTGATCGCAGCGGAAAAAGAAGGTGAAGGCTGCAGAATGATGGAACGCATCGCCTTCCCCACCGGCAGTCTTTCGGAAGCACTGGAAAAATTCTATGAGGGCATCGAAAAACTGATCGCAAAATACGGTTCCTGTGAAGGCATCGGCATCAGCTGCGGCGGCCCCCTTAATGAGCGCACCGGTATGATCCTCTCGCCCCCGAACCTGCCCGGATGGGATGAAGTACCCATCGTGAAAATGATGGAAGAGCGCTTCGGCGTTCCGACAAAGCTGCGCAACGATGCCAATGCCTGCGCGCTGGCCGAATGGAGATTCGGCGCCGGTCAGGGCACCACCAACATGGTCTTTCTTACCTGCGGCACCGGTATGGGTGCGGGTCTTATCCTGAACGGTCAGCTCTATGCCGGCACCGACGGAAATGCCGGCGAAGTCGGCCACATCCGCCTTGCGGAATACGGTCCCTCCGGCTATGGAAAATCCGGTTCTTTTGAAGGTTTCTGCAGCGGCGGCGGCATCGCTCTGGTCGGTCAGATGCTGGCAAGAGAAAAGATCCAGCAGGGTCATCCCACTGCTTTCTGCCCCACGCTTGGTGACCTGCCCTCCATTACGGCAAAAATGCTGGCAGAATATGCCAATGCCGGCGACGAAACCGCACTGGAAGTCTGGCGTATCGTCGGTGAAAAACTGGGCCAGGGTATCTCGATCATCATTGATATGCTCAACCCCGAAGTTATCGTCATCGGCAGCGTCTATGCCCGCTCGGGCGAGCTGATGCGGGAAGCCATGGAAAAGGTCATCAAACGGGAAGCACTCTTCTTCTCCGCCGATGCCTGCCGGATCGTCCCCGCCGCCCTTGGCGACCAGATCGGCGACTATGCAGCCGTAGCTGCTGCGATGGAATAAGGAGAAAGCAATGTACAAAAACGAACTTTATGAGCGCTATCCCGCTCTGAAAGCCTGCGAAGCGGATATCGACACTGCCCTCTCGCTGATGCTCGAGACCTATCGTGCCGGCGGAAAGATCCTTCTTTGCGGCAACGGCGGCAGCTGTGCCGACTGCGGACACATCGCCGGAGAGCTGATGAAAGGTTTCCTCCTCTCCCGTCCCGTACCGGAAGAGACCCGCACTGCGTTTGCAGAATTCCCCGACGGCGAAGCGATCGCCAAAAAGCTCCAGCGCGGTATCCCGGCCATCTCCCTCCCCTCCCAGGCGGAGGTGCTCAGTGCCTATGCCAACGACGTCGACCCCGAACTGGTCTACGCACAGCTTGTCTATGCCTGCGGCCGCCCCGGCGACCTGCTCATCGGCATCTCCACCTCCGGCAACTCGAAAAATGTCGTGGCTGCCGCACTCACAGCCAAAGCACTCGGTATCCGCACCCTTGCCCTTACCGGTGAAAAAGAATCGAAACTGAGCGGTCTGTGCGACTGCACCGTCCGCGTGCCCGAGACCGAAACTTTCAAGATCCAGGAACTGCACCTGCCCGTTTACCATCATCTCTGTGCCGCCATGGAAGACATTCTCTTCGGCGAATGAGGAGGTATTTTTGTGACTATCACCAACTGGACACTGACCCTTGCTCCCCATAAAGAAATCCGTCAGAGCGGCTTTGAACCCCTGACCGTCGCCGAGCTTGAAAACTGCGGCTATCCCTCCGTGCCTGCTTCGGTGCCCGGCAATTTTGAGCTGGACCTTTTTAAGGCAGGGCTCATCGACGACCCCTATTTCGGCGTGAACACCCTCGAGCTGCAGAAGCTGGAAAACCGCCATCTCTGGTATTATACCGTTTTTGACGCCCCCGAGGGCGGAGATGTGCTGTATTTCGGCGGCATCGACACCTTCGCCGACATCATTCTCAACGGAAAAATGATCGGTCACACCGAGAACATGCTGATCCCCCACGAGATCCCGGCAGAAGGTCTTCGTGAGACCGGCAACGAGCTGATCGTCCATATCTATCCCACCGCCATCATGGCAAGAGAACTCCCCGGCACCGCCGCCGGCCTGCATCAGCCCTATACCGACGATGCTTTCACTGTGCGCAAACCCGGTTCGATGTTCGGATGGGACATCATGCCCCGCATCGTTTCCGGCGGTCTGTGGAAACCGGTGAAGCTTATTAAGAAGGCTCCCGACCGTCTGGAAGAGGCATTCCTCTATTCCCCTGTCCTGAAACCTGACGGCAGTGCTGTCATCGAAAGCTATGTCCGCTTCACCGCCGACGAGGATCTTCTCACCGATTATCGCGTTGTTATCGAAGGCAGCTGCGGCGATTCTTCCTTCCGCAGAGAAGTAAAACCTTTTACTGTCAACATTCATCGCAACTTTACCCTTCCCTCACCGAAACTCTGGTGGCCCCGCGGCTCCGGCGAGCAGAATCTTTATGACGTCAGTGTCCGGCTGTATAAAAACGACGTTCTCTGTGACGAGAAGAAGTTCCGCTTTGGTGTCCGCACCGCCGAGCTGGAGCGCACCTCCTGCACCGACAAAGACGGAAACGGCGAGTTCGTCTTCCGCATCAACGGCAGAAAGATCTTCTGCCTCGGCACAAACTGGGTGCCCCTCGATGCTTTCCCCTCCCGTCATATCGACTATCTGCCCCGGGCGCTTGCCCTTCTGGACGACATCGGCTGCAACATGGTCCGCTGCTGGGGCGGCAATGCCTATGAAAACGATGAATTCTACGATTTCTGCGACGAACACGGCATCATGATCTGGCAGGACTTCTCGATGGCCTGCGGCTATTACCCCCAGGACGAAGATTTCCGGAAAAAGCTTGCCACCGAAGCAGAATCGGTGGTCAAACGTCTTCGTCAGCATGTTTCCCTGACCCTCTGGTCCGGAGACAACGAATGTGACAGCTGCGGGCTCGGCTCACGCCCCTATGTGGACCCCAACCAGAATGTCCTGACCCGCAAGGTACTGCCCGACGTGCTGAGACAGCATGATTTCTCGAGGCCTTACCTGCCCAGCTCTCCCTATATGGACGAAGAAGCCTTCCGCACCGGCGGCAAACCTTCGGAAGACCACCTCTGGGGTCCCCGCGACTATTTCAAGGGCGATTTCTATAAGGGTTCGGTCTGTCACTTTGCCTCTGAGACCGGCTATCACGGCTGTCCCTCGCCCGAATCGCTGAAAAAATTCATTCCCGAAGATCATCTCTGGAACGGCGGCAACATGAAGCCTGACGGCACTCCCGACGAAGCCTGGCTCGTCCATGCCGCCTCGATGGAGCTGGACGCTGCCGCATCCCCCTATGCTTACCGGATCAAGCTGATGAACGATCAGGTGGTGACCCTCTTCGGCGCACTGCCGGACGATCTCGATACCTATGCCCGCATGAGCCAGATCTCCCAGGCTGAGGCAAAGAAATATTTCATCGAACGTTTCCGTCTCAGCAAATGGCGCCGCACCGGTATCCTCTGGTGGAACCTGATCGATGGCTGGCCCCAGATCTCCGACGCGGTCGTCGACCATTACGGTGTGAAAAAGCTGGCCTATCACTATATCAAACGGTCCCAACAGCCGGTCTGTCTCATGTGCGACGAACCGGAAAACGGCGTTTCGGGTATTTACGGTGTCAATGACACCATGCAGGATGCTGCTGTGGACTATACCGTTACCCGCCTGTCGGACAGTGCAGTGGTTATCCGCGGCAGAGCTCTGCTCCCCGCCGATTCTTCGGTCAAAGTCTGCGAGCTGCCTGTCGGCGCCGACGAAAAGGACTGCTATCTGATCGAATGGTCGGGCGACGTTACCGGCTCCAACCATTATTTCACCAACATTATCGACATCTCCTACGATGCCTACACCGAAATGCTGGGC
>JAFQND010000283.1 GCA_017396055.1 Oscillospiraceae bacterium | reverse complement strand
GGAGGATTTCATCCGCCTTCTTCGTGAAAAAGCTGAGGATACTCCCGTTCCCATGGCGTTGGAGCCCTCGATGATGATGGCAAGGCTGGAAGCACAGGCAGCAAAGAAAAAGACGTCCTGGCTGAAAGTTCTTTCCCCCGTGGCAATGGCAGTCACTGCCTGCTTTGCCGTGGTACTGGCCGGCCGTTCGGGTGATCTGACCCCGAATGTCCCCGCTGTTTCGGTACCTTCTTCTCAGACAGAACTCTCTTCCGAGCCTTCTTCTGAAGTGAGTGAGCCCTCTTCCGAGGTGAGTGAACCTTCCTCTGAGATCTCTGAGCCTTCTTCCGTGCCCGCAGAGGAGAGCGTTCCTTCGTCCGAGCCGGAAGTGAGCAGTGAACCTGAAAATGAAGTTTCTTCTGCAGTAAGCGAACCTTCTTCCGAGGTCGTTTCCGAGCCTTCTGCGGATGACGAGGTTCCTTCCGAGCCCGTGGTCGAGCCCGAAGATGCCGAAGAGGAGACCGCTCCCCCTGCTGAGCCCCTTCCCATGCCCGGCGAGACCTCTTCTGACAGCAGCGCTTACGGCGGCGTTTATCGTGCCATGCAGCTGGCAGCTACCCCCGAAAATGCACAGAACCACTATGCGACCCGCGTGCTCTCGGCCGGTATCAGTGCTGACGGCCTGCAGATGAGCGATGAAAAAGCGATCGTCTGTGAAGGCAACGGATATTTCTATGTATCCCGTCAGAACAGCCCGGAGATTACCGTTGTCGGTGCGGACGGTTTCTGTGATTCCTTTACGGTACAGTTCGGCGCCCCTGATTTTGAGGGCATGACCGTATCTTCTTCCGTTATCACCCATTGTGAAGTGGTCAATGGCCAGCTCTTTGCAGCCGGTACGGTAAACTACACCTGCAAGGGCAAGCCCGGACGGACCGTTTCTGCTGTAGCTGTCTATGATCTGAGCGATCCTTCTTCTCCTCGTCTGACTGCAAGAAATGCACAGGACGGTACCATGATCGGTCTGAAAGAAGCAAACGGTTATCTGTATCTCTTCAGCCGTTACTATCCCGACTCTGCTGCAGCTGCAGACCGTGTTGAGGCATATGTTCCCTGTCACTACGGCGTACAGTCCGGTCTGGTGGCTCCGGAAGATATCGTTATCAGCGAATACCGCGACGCAAGCTATATCGTTGCCAGCGTATACTCCAGCAAAGACCCCTCTGCTCCCTGTGACATTCTGGCGCTGCAGGGCGGCGGCGAGAGCTATTATCTGGGCGACAGCGGCCTGTACCTGTTCGGTGAGCAGTACGGAGCTTCCGGCGTGGAAACCAAGGTTTCTGCACTGTGCTGTGAAAAGGGTTCTGTCCGTCTGGCGGGCGAGACCGACATGACCGGCGTTCTGAACTGGTCCGATTCTCCCAATGAATACGGCGGCAGACTGCGGGTGCTGACGACCTCCTACGGAAAGACCAATGCCACCAACCTGTTTGTGTTCGATCGTGAACTGAATCTTCTTGGCAGCAAGGAAGGAATTGCGGAAGACAGAATCCTTCGTTCGGTACGGTTTGAGAGAAACAGACTTTACTTCAGCCTTTACGAAGACCGCAATGCTGTCTATGCGATCGATCTGCTGATCCCCGAGAGCATGAATATCTATTCTGCAGAACTCTCTGAGGAAGCGCTCAGGGCAGTGAATGTGGGCGATAAATTCCTCCGTCTCAGCGGTGAGAACGGCCGAAAAGCTCTGTGCCTGACGCTGCAGAATGAAAATGAAAGATTTGACAAGATCGAGATCGACCTCAGCGGCAGCTACAGTGAAGAAAAAGTTTCGCTGCAGACCTATGAAAAGGGCAGGTATGCGGCTGTGACCTATACCGACAGCGGTACACAGAAACAGGTCGTCCGGCTGTATGAAGTGGAAGGCGAAACCATCCGTGAGGTTCTTTCGTATGAATGCAGCCTCTGGAACGGCGGTGTCAAAGCTTATATGCACGACGGCAGATTCTTTGTTGTTTCCTTTGCGGAGACCGCATCGTTTGATGTTGCCGACGGTTCCCAGATTGGCTTTATCGAATACTAAAAAAGAGAAGACGCTCCGTTTCAGATGGGGCGTCTTTTGTTGTCTGTGAAAAAATATCTGCAATAAATTTATAGGTTCTATGTTTTTTCTTCATAATTCGTCTATCAATTCAATTGTGAATATGTTATACTTATATTACCAATTAAGAAATGAGCGGGCGATATAATATATTTTCAGACAGATCCCCGCCGGAATATGCAATGGTACAGACAAGAGAAAGGAAGATAACTATGGCACTGGGCAAAATTCTGGTTGTAGATGATGACAAGAACATCTGCGAACTGCTGAGACTTTATCTGGAAAAAGAAGGCTACAGTGTGATCCTCGCCCATGACGGCGAAGAGGCACTGCTGAAATTTGAGGCGCTCCATCCCGAGCTGGTCCTTCTGGACATTATGCTCCCCGGTCTGGACGGATGGCAGGTCTGCCGCGAGATCCGCAAAAAGAGCCAGGCTCCCATCATCATGCTGACCGCAAAGGGTGAGACCTTCGATAAGGTACTGGGTCTGGAACTGGGCGCAGACGACTATGTGGTCAAGCCCTTTGACACCAAAGAGATCATTGCCCGCGTCAAGGCGGTTCTTCGCCGCGTGGGACAGAGCAGTCAGGTAAACGACGTCAAGGAAGTTTCTTACGACAAGCTGACTGTCAATATGACCCGTTATGAGCTGAAGGTCGACGGCCGCGTGGTGGATACTCCTCCCAAAGAGCTGGAGCTTCTGTTCCACCTCGCCTCCAATCCCAACCGTGTGTATACCCGCGATCAGCTGCTGGACGAGGTCTGGGGCTTTGAATACTACGGCGACTCCCGTACCATCGACGTTCATGTCAAGCGTCTTCGCGAAAAGCTGGAGGGCGTTTCGGACAAGTGGTGTCTGAAGACCGTCTGGGGCGTCGGCTATAAATTTGAAGTGACCGATCTGCTGTAAGAAGACCGGCGGGCCGTCAGAGCGACGGCCCTTTTGGATATTTATGGCGGGAGGACCGGTTATGCAGAAAAGTATCTTTACAAAATTTTTCCGGATCTGTGCCATCGTGTTCATTGCGTCGATCCTTGTGCTGGGCTCGCTGTTTCTGCCTTTTTCGGCGCAGTATTTCACCACAGAGAAGATGAATACCCTGGAAAAGCATGCCACCATTGCAAGGGGCATCGTGCTGAGCAATTATCAACTCAGTTCGTCCGGAAGTCAGGTGACGCTTGATTCCAACAGTATCCGTGCGGGCTTTAAAATGTTCGCGGATGCGGTCGAAGGCGATATTTATATCACCGACCTGAATGGTGTGACGCAGCTTTGTTCCGAGCGTTCGCCCTGTCAGCACACGACCTATCAGATGCCGGATGACGTGCTTGGGATCCTGGAAGAAAACGGCCGTTATTTCGAGATGGGCAAGCTGGAAAAGGTTTACGAAGAGTCCCATTATACGATGGGACTTCCGGTGGAGTTGGAAAACGGTGCCCGGATCGGTTATATCTTTATTTCCACGTCGGCGAAGGAACTTACCAATTTCTTTACCGAGATGCTGAAAATGTTCCTGCTGTCGGCTCTGGCGGCGCTGCTTCTGGCCTTTGTGGTCACCTATTATGCGGCGGGAAGAATGATCCGGCCGCTCAGACAGATGGCACAGGCTGCCCGTAAATTCGGACAGGGCGATTTCTCCACAAGGGTCGAGATCGACACTGTCGGCGGCGAAGACGAGATCAGTCAGCTGGCAGCCGCATTCAACAATATGGCACAGTCGCTGTCGATTCAGGAATCTACCCGCCGCAGCTTTGTCGCCAACGTATCCCACGAGCTGAAGACGCCTATGACCTCCATTGCAGGTTTTATCGACGGTATTCTCGACGGCACCATCCCGAGAGAAGAGCACAGCAAATATCTGCGTATCGTTTCGGACGAGGTAAAACGCCTGTCCCGTCTGGTCAGAAGTATGCTGAACCTCTCCCGTATCGAGGCGGGTGAGCTGAAGATCAACGCCGCACAGTTCAATGTGGTGGAGACCATCTGTCAGACCGTGTTCAGTTTTGAGCGCAGCATTGAGGCGAAACATCTGGAGATCGAAGGCCTGGATGCGGACAAGGTCATCGTGGACGCCGACCCCGATCTGATCCATCAGGTCGTGTATAACCTGACGGAAAACGCGGTAAAATTCGTCAACGAAGGTGGTACCCTCTCGTTCAGCTTCCATTCGGACGGCGGCATGACCTATGTGGGCATCCGCAACACCGGCGAAGGTCTGGACAAAGAAGAGATCCCCAAAGTATTCGACCGGTTCTATAAAACCGACCGCTCCCGCGGCATCGACAAAAACGGCGTCGGTCTGGGACTGTATATCGTCCGTTCGATCGTGACGCTTCACGGCGGTGATGTCATCGTGCGCAGTATCAAAGGTGAATATACCGAGTTTGTCTTCTCGATCCCTTCGGCCAAAGGAAAGGGTTCACCCCTGGTCCGCGGCAGAGAAAAGGGCTACCGTCAGGATGCTGAGGAACTGCCCGAAGTACAGGGAGAAGAGGTTTCTGACGCAAAATGACATTCTCACACAATCTTCAGATAAGCATGCAGAAATCTTCATTTTTATCCGGTATGCTTATCTTGTACCATACAGAAAGGCAGTGCAGTTATGAGCGAAAACAATGGCTTTGAAAATAACGGCGGCCGCAACGGATTCTCTTCCGATGACCGCCCCGAGGTCGATCAGACCGCATTTGACGGACAGAGCGGCACAGGACCCATGCGCGGCGGCGAACCCGGCTCCGGCTGGCAGAGTTATTCTGTCGGAGGATCTTCTTCCGGCGGTTCTCAGAATCAGGGAGATCAGTATTCCTTCCGCATGGAGGATTATGATCATATCAGCTCCGCAGCACCTGCGGCAAAACCGAAAAACAGCACCGGTCTGAAGATCTTTGCCGTAGTCATCAGTGTTCTTCTGGCGGTGACGCTGGCTGCGCTGAGCGGACTTCTGATCTGGACCTTTGGACAGAGGGACGGTGTCGGTTCCCCCGAAGAGGTCGATCCCCCTGCGGTCTCCGACGGAGCAGAACTTCCCAGCGCGCCCGCTGTGGACATCACCCTTCATGACCGTCCCGCACCCGACGAGGAATCTTATGTCGAAGGTGTACTCTCCACCGAAGAGATCTATGTAAAGGTACGCCCCTCGGTGGTCGGCATCGTCACCTATGACGCCAGCAATCCGCTTCAGGCCTCTTCTTCCGGCAGCGGCATCATCCTTTCGGAAGACGGTTATATCATCACCAATGCACATGTGGTCTCCGGCGCGTTCGGCATCGTGGTCGTACTGGACAATGACGAAGAATATGAGGCAAAGCTGATCGGTATTGACGAGCGGACCGACCTTGCCGTGATCAAGATCGAAGAGAACAACCTGACTGCTGCAGAGTTCGGCAATTCGGATGAACTGGTGACCGGCGAGCGCATCATTGCCATCGGCAATCCCACCGGTCTGAATCTGGCAGGTTCTGTGACCCAGGGTATCGTCTCGGGCCTGAACAGAAATATCACCCTCACTAATGAGGACGGCTCCACCATCAGCATGGAAGTCATCCAGGTAGATGCCGCCATCAACCCCGGCAACTCCGGCGGTGCGCTGATCAATAAATACGGTCAGGTAGTCGGCATCAACTCTTCCAAGTTGGCTTCCACCACCATCGAAGGCATCGGTTTTGCCATTCCCGTCAACAGCGCGAAGCCCATTGCGGATGACCTGATCCAGCACGGCTATGTCCGCGGCAGAGTGCTGCTGGGTGTGACTTACTACCCCATCAGCGATGTACTGGGTGCCATGTATAACTACACCCCCGGTCTGCTGATCTACTCGGTCGATGAGGAAATGGACGTTGCCGCCAAAGGCATCAAACCCGGTGACACCATCACCAAGATGGACGGTCAGGATGTCCGTGACACAGATTCTGTACGGGTGGTCCTCGACGGCAAAAAGCCCGGCGACACCGTTGAACTGACCATATTCCGCAAGTCGGTGACCGGCAAGACTTCGACCTTTACCGTTGAGGTTGAGCTGGCGGAAGATCAGGGTCAGACCACACAGTATCTGCAGCAGTATCAGCAGAATCAGCAGCAGAACCAGCAAAACCAGCAGAATCCCTTCTTCCCGTAAAAGTAAGCCCGCAGGTCAGATGCCTGCGGGCTTTTGTTTTTATTTTATATCTTGCATCCTGTTCTTTCCGTGTTATAATAAGAGTAACATCCGGGGAGAGGAGACGGTGAGCATGAAAAAAACGATCAGAGCGGCGCTGATAGCGACACTTCCCGTGCTGACCGGATATCTGGTTCTTGGATTTGGGTTCGGCATCATTCTGAAAGCGGCGGGATACGGAATCCCGTTTGCACTGGCGATGAGTCTGCTGATTTATGCCGGTTCGATGCAGTATGTTGCGGTCGGTCTGCTCACAGGCGGTGCATCGCTGATCACGGCGGCTCTTACAGCGCTGATGGTAAACGCGAGACATCTCTTTTATGGCATATCGATGCTTGAAAAATACCGGGCGACGGGCAGACGGAAACCCTATCTGGTCTTTGCGCTCACCGATGAGACCTATTCGCTTTTGTGCGGCGAGAACCCCGACATCCCTTCTGAGCAGCGGGTGAACTATTATTTTCTGGTCTCTCTGTTCAATCACCTCTATTGGGTGGCAGGCTCGCTGGCGGGTGCTGTTGTGGGAACGCTGATCAGCTTTAACAGCGAAGGTATCGATTTTGCCCTTACTGCGCTGTTCCTTACGATATTTTTAGAGCAGTGGCTGACCTCAAAAAAGCATATTCCGGCTTTGATCGGTGTGGCAGTATCCGGCTTGTCTCTGCTGATATTCGGCAGCGAAAATTTCCTGATACCTGCAATGCTCGTGATCGCACTGCTGCTCTGCCTGTATAAGGAGAAATCGGCCAATGACTGATTATCATGCCTGGGCAATTATTGCCGTGATCGCTCTGGTGACGGCGGCGCTGCGCTTTTTACCGTTTATGGTTTTTGGCGATGCAGGAAAAACGCCGGCGATCATTGAAAAGCTGAGCAAGATCCTGCCCTTTGCCATTATGGGAATGCTCGTTGTATACTGTCTGAAAGAGATCAGCTTTACGAGTGTTTCCGGATTTCTGCCGATGCTGATTGCCTGTGCGGTCGTGGGCGTGCTCTATGTCTGGAAGCGAAACACGCTTGTCAGCATCATCTGCGGAACATTGTGCTATATGCTGCTGGTGCAGCTTGTATTCTGATCCGAAAGGAAGATTTTTGTATGAAACAGTTCCCACGTACCGAAGTGGAAGGTATTTCCCTTTCCCGTTATCTGATCGGAAGCAACTGGCTGCTGGGCTTCAGCCATACCGGTCCTGCCGCCGACGCACAGATCAAAGAAAAATTTGATACGCCTGAGAAATTCATGCCCATTCTGGAGGCTTGTCTGCCCTATGGTATCGACAGCATCATGGCACCTTTCGGCGATGCTCCCAACCTCGTCCGGGCCATCAAAGAGGTGGAACAGAAGACCGGTCACGGCGTCATCATGGTAGATACGCCCTTCATCGACGTGTCCAATACGCCCGAGGGCTATCGTGCTGCTGAAAAGAAGATCCGCGAGTGCAGCGAACGGGGCTCCAAGATCTGTCTGATCCATCATGCGGCTGCCGAAAAGCTGGTGGACAAGAACGAAGAAGTGCTCCACCGTCTGGACGATTATACTTCGATGATCCGCGAGGCGGGTATGGTCCCCGGCCTTTCTGCCCATATGCCCGAGCTGGTGGTCTATTCCGACCAGAACGG
>JAFQND010000282.1 GCA_017396055.1 Oscillospiraceae bacterium | reverse complement strand
GGAAGAGACAGCTGCTCCTTGATCTCCTTAACCAGCTGCCAGGAGTTGAACGCGTCGAGGAAGTTGATATAGCCGGGTCTGCCGTTGAGGACTTCGATGGGCAGCTCGCCTTCCTGCATAAAGATGCGGGAGGGTTTCTGGTTGGGGTTACAGCCGTATTTCAGTTCCAGTTCGGTCATGTTCATTCTCCTTTATCAGTCGCCGAGGTTTTTGTTGAGGATACGCTCTTCGAACTCGCCGGTGGCAAGGTCGATAAAGCAGGTGTACAGAGAAACTTTATTGTCGGGGTTCAGGTTCTCCCACAGAAGCTTGGTGAAGCACTCGATGCAGCCTTCGATCTTGGCGGTCTTGGGCTCACCCTTGAAGGAGGGGATGGGATTGCCGTCGTGCTCATAGGTGTGGATGAAGTGAACGGTGCCGGGCTTCTCATCATAGTACTCGAAGAAGAAGCGCTGAGCGGAGGTCTCGTCGCCGTCGGCGCTCTTGAGGATAGAGAGGCGGTAGTCGCCGTTAGGCTCTACCATGCCGGAGATGCGGGGGGTCCAGTTGGGACCGTCGGGCTCGAAAGTACGGGTGCGCAGAGCTGCCTCAAAGGTAGAACCGGCTTTCAGAGCATCAGCAACGGTATCGGTCTGGTCGCCGTTGGTGACAACGGTGGTGCCGCCCACTCTGCGGACGGGATGATAAATGATCAGGCTGGGGTCGACCATCTTGGAGGGGTCGTGTGCCTCGGTGCGGATGCCGTCGGGTTCGGTGACAAAGACGCGGTTGCGGCTGTTTTCGCTGCGGCCCATGATGAAGTAGCCGATGACAGCGTGTTTGCCGTCAGCGCTCTTGCCGATGACGATGCCGCGGCCGGGATAGTTGTTTTCTCTGAGATCTTTGGCGAGATCGATCATGTTGAAGATCCTCCTTGATTGACCTGAAATTTATATGAACAAATTATTCGCTTACGCGGGCGATACCGTTTTCCACGGTAATCTTTCCTTCACAGAAAAGAGAAGCTGCGCGGGGAAGAAGCTTCCATTCACATTCCTCCATGACGCGCTGCTGCAGGCTTTCGGGGGTGTCGTCGTTTCTGACGGGCACCGCACCCTGCAGGATGATGGGACCGCCGTCACAGACCTCGTTGGCGAAGTGAACGGTGGCGCCGGTGAGTTTGACGCCGGAGGCGAGCACGGCCTCGTGGACATGCAGGCCGTAATATCCGGGGCCGCAGAAAGAAGGGATCAGGGCGGGGTGAACGTTCATGATCTTATTGGGATAAGCCTTTGCCACCCGCTCGTCGAGAATGATCATAAAGCCGGCGAGGATGACCAGGTCAGCCTTTTCCTCGTTCAGTGCGTCCAGAATTCTCTGGGAGTATTCTCCCCTGTCGGGGCAGCCCTTTTTGGGGATGACTCTGGTGGCGATGCCGTTTTTCTCAGCCCGTTCCAGTGCATAAGCGCCCTCTTTGGAGGAGATGACACAGCTGATGCGGCCGTTTTTGATCTCGCCGCGTTTTTCGGCATCGATCAGAGCCTGCAGATTGGTTCCGCCGCCGGAGACCAGGACTACGATATTTTTCAATGGTATTTCCTCCTTGCAGGAAAAAAGCAGGAAACAGAGACCGCCTTTCGGCAGTCTCTGTCGTGCTCACGATCAGTACAGGATAACGCCTTCGTCGCTCTCGACCAGTTCGCCGAGGATGTAAGCGTCTTCACCGGCAGCCTTCAGGGTCTCGATGGCCAGCTCGGCATCTTCCTTGGCAACACAGGCGATCATGCCGACGCCCATGTTGAAGGTGTTGAACATATCTCTCTGGGGGATCTTGCCGACGCGCTCGATCAGCTTGAAGATGGGCAGAACGCGGACATCGTCCAGGGCGATCTTGGCAGACAGACCGTCTTTGAGAGATCTCGGAATATTTTCATAGAAGCCGCCGCCGGTAACGTGGCAGACGGACTTGACGGTGACCTTTTCAAACAGGCTCAGCATGGGCTTGACAT
>JAFQND010000281.1 GCA_017396055.1 Oscillospiraceae bacterium | reverse complement strand
GGGCAGACCGAAGGTCACATGGGCAATCAGTACCGTGCCGAAGCCCAGGTCGGTGCCCATTCTCTCCTTGAAGAAGACGAACAGCAGCATCATCGAGATACCGATGACGATCTCAGGGTTCAGTACAGGCAGATAGGTGATGTTTTTGATGGCATTCTGGGACCGTTTGCTCATCTTGTTGATGCCGATGGCAGCCAGCGTGCCGATCAGGACCGCCAGAATGGACGAAAGGAATGCCATGACCAGCGAATTCCAGAAGGACGACATGATCTGGGTGTTGTTCAAAAGCTTGCCGTACCATTCAAAGGTAAAGCCGGTGAAATAGGCGCGGGACTTGGATTCGTTGAAGGAAAATGCGATCAGTACAAAAATCGGCGCATAGAGGAAGAAGAGCATCAGCCCGATCCAGAATTTACCGAAAAATCCGCTCGTCTTTCTCATATCAGCATGCCCTCCATGTCGCCGTCATCAAAGTGATTGATGACACCCATGATCAGCAGCACCATAACCATCAGGATCAGCGACATGGCCGAACCGACGTTGGGATTATAGACACTGCCGAGGAACTGCTGCTCGATCAGGTCACCGATCAGAAGATTGGTGCCGCCGCCCAGCATACGGGAGATGATAAAGGTCGAAACAGAAGGAACGAAAACCATGGTGACACCGGTGACGATACCGGGCACACTCAGGGGAAGCAGTACCTTCAGAAGGACATTCCAGCCGTTGGCGCCCAGGTCCTGAGCAGCTTCGATGATCGAACGATCGATCTTGATCATGATGGAATGCAGCGGCATGATCATGAAGGGCAGATAGTTATACACCATGCCCAGCACAACAGCACCCTGGGTGTTGATCATGTCAAAGGGACCGATGCCGAAAATGCCGAAGAAGCGATTGATCAGACCTTCTCTTTCAAGAAGAGTCATCCACGCATAGGTACGCAGAAGGAAGCTCATCCACATGGGCAGCATGATCAGCATATTCATTGTGCGCTGACCCGCTTCGCTCATACGGGACATCAGATAACCCACGGGGAATCCGATCAGCAGACAGACGGCTGTGGCGATAAAGGACAGATAGATGGACTTGAAAAAGACTTTGCCGTATTTGGCAACACCCATGAAATTATCAAAGGTGAACTCTCCGCCGACGGTCGTGAAGGCGAACCAGATGACCATCGCCAGCGGCACCAGGGTGAACAGGATCATCCAGGCGAGATAGGGCACCGAAGTGAGGATCGCAGTGTTCTTTCGCTTGCGGCGCACAGGAGCAGCCTTAGTCAACGCCTGTCACCTCCTCGATACCAATGCGGTCAAACTTGAACTTGATACCGATATCGGTGGCGACCTGCTGATCCAGATAGGAGTGCAGCAGCAGGCTCTTTCCTTTTTCGTAATTATAAACTATCAGTTCGTTGTAGTCGCCCTTATAGATCAGCGACTCGAGGAAGACGACCATGTCAGCATGGTCGGAAGAAACGACTTCGATATCCTTGGGCGAAACGGTCAGGCGCACTTTGGTGCCGGGTTCGAGGCCGAGGTTTTCCCGCTCGAATTCACAGCCCAGGAAGGAAACGGTATCTTCGGCGGTGACTTCACCTTCCAGAACATTTTCGCTGCCTTCAAACAGGCGCTTCATGACATGGATATCATGGGGACCGAAGTTCAGGCCTACCTTTGCGCCCACGGGCCATGCATCGGTGGAATGGACCATCCAGTCCAGACCGCCGCAGTGAATGGTCATCTCATAATGAACGCCCTTGAAGATGATGCTGCGGACTTCGCCCACCAGAGCGGTATCGGCTCCGGGCTCAGCCAGATCGATATCCTCGGGACGGATGACCACGTCAACGGGGCGCTTTTTGCCAAAGCCTCCGTCTTCACAGACCATGGTCTTGCCGCAGAAGGTGACCCGGTAATCCTCTTCCATCACAGCGTCAAAGATGTTGCTCTCGCCGATAAAGTCGGCGACGAAAGCGTTCTTGGGCTCGTTATAGATATCCTCGGGAGTGGCATACTGCTGAATGACGCCGTCTTTCATGACAAGCACCATATCGCTCATGGTCAGGGCTTCTTCCTGGTCATGGGTGACATAGATAAAGGTAACACCGGTCTTGCGCTGGATATTCATCAGCTCGATCTGCATGTCTTTGCGCAGTTTCAGGTCCAGTGCGCCGAGGGGCTCGTCCAGAAGGAGGACCTTAGGACGGTTGACCAGCGCGCGGGCAATGGCAACACGCTGCTGCTGACCGCCGGAAAGACGGTTGACACGGCGCTTGTCAAAGCCCTTGAGATCAACGATCTCAAGCATTTCCAGAACACGCTGACGGATCTCGTCCTTGGGCAGCTTCTGGATCTTCAGGCCGAAAGCAACATTATCAAAAACATTCAGATGAGGAAAAAGGGCATAACGCTGGAAAACGGTGTTGACCTCGCGCTTATGGGGAGGCAGGTCGTTGATGCGTTTGCCGTCAAAGAATACATCGCCCGAATCGGGAGTCAGAAAACCGCCGATGATACGCAGTGTGGTCGTCTTGCCGCAGCCGGACGGGCCGAGGAAGGTGACAAACTGACCGTTTTCGATAGAAAGCGATACGTCGTCAAGGATGCGGTCTCCCTCATAGCTGAGGACGATGTTTTTCAGTTCAATGATCTTACTCATTTGAGATTGTATCCCCCTTTGCGAAAATAGGAGAGCTTTTCTCTCCTCAGACCGGCGTGCCAAACCGACGCCTGCTGCCCGCAAAAGGGTTTCGCTGCAGAAGAAGTCTCTGCGGCTCATTATACAGCGGCGGAAAATCCGGTTCGGCATTTCGGTCAAAGACACAAAATGACATGATATACTATACCGTCATTTTCAACAAATGTCAAGTAGTTTAGTCAAATTAGCCGCAGTTTTCCGCAAATTTTCCATGTTCATCCGTTATTTTTCGAAATTTCATTGAACTTGTATCCGAAATGCGCCACTTTCCTTCAGATTTCTCGATTTTTCTGAGAATTCTGACATTGTGTTTCCCGGAAGGACGATTTGGTGATTTTGCTGATTTTTCAAAGAGAAGTAAAATTTTATTTCAGGACTTGATTCGTTCAAACAAACATGATATGATACGGATATGAACAATTTTATCGTTAAAATCATTCTTTTGAAAAGAAAAGAGGTCACATATGGCACTGAGTAAAAAATTCTTTGAGATTCTTTGCTTTGTCGAGCGCAGAAACGGCGAGAAACTGAGCCAGCGTAAAATTGCTGCCGGTACCGGTCTTTCGCTGGGCGTGATCAACAAAGCGCTCCCCCAGCTGGTCGAAGAAGGTCTTCTGGATATCCCCGAAAGCAAAAACGTCTATATCACCAATGACGGCCTCGCCGCTCTGGAACCCTATCGGGTCAAGCGGGCGGTCATCCTCGCGGCAGGTTTCGGTTCGAGACTGATGCCCATCACGCTGAACACCCCCAAGGCTCTGATCCGCATCCACGGAAAGCCCATGATCGAGACCATGCTGGACGCCATTGTCCGGGCAGGCATCAACGAGATCTATCTGGTGCGCGGCTATCTGGGCGAGCAGTTCGATGTGCTGCACAAAAAATACCCCCAGATCATCTTTGTAGACAACCCCGACTACAAGGAGACCAATAATATATCCTCCGCCATGAAGGTCAGACATCTGTTCCGTCAGGCTTATGTACTGGATTCCGACCTGTATCTGCAGAATCCCGACCTGATCCGCAAATATGAATACTGTGCCAACTATGTGGGTGTCCACAAAGAAGTGACCGATGACTGGCGTCTGATCGTCAAAGGCGGCCGCGTCACCGGTATGAAGGTCGGCGGCACTGACTGTTACCACATGTACGACATCACCTTCTGGACCGAAGAAGACGGCGAAAAGATGGAACGTTTCCTGCCCGAACTGTACGCAGCTCCCGGCGGCAAGGAAAATTACTGGGACAATGTTCCGCTGGATGTCTACAACAAGGAATTTTACATTGAACCCCGCCCCTGTGCAGAAGGCGATGTCATCGAGATCGACACCCTGACCGAGCTGCAGGCGCTGGACCCCGTGTACAAATTCAAATAATCCAAATACTGTAACGGAGATCGACTTATGGACCCTATGACCCGAGAAATCATCGGCCAGATCCTTGGCATCATCGCAACGATCATCACCTTTGCATCCTATCAGATGAACACCAAAAAGACTCTGCTGATCGCGGCGACTCTTGCAACTCTGGCCACCTGCCTGAGCTACTTCTTCCTGGACGCCACCTCCGGATTTGCCCTGAACATCGTTTGTCTCATCCGTAACCTCATGTTCTATTTCCAGAACGAAAAATCCCGGTTCAACCGTATTTCTGCCTATGTCCTCGCATTGATCATGTGCGTGCTGGGCGCCTTCTCCTGGCAGGGACCGGTATCGCTGCTGATCATCATTGCCCTCGCGGTAAACACCGTCTGCATGTCTTACGGAAACCCTCAGCTGCTGAGAAAGAGTATCCTGTTTACTTCCACCAGCGTTCTGATCTACAACGCCTTTGTCTTCTCTATCGGCGGCATGGCCAACGAAGCGGTTTCGATCGTTTCGTCGGTGATCGGCATCATCCGTTTCCGCAAAGATAAACAGAAGGAAGCATAACAACCGAACAAAAACCCTCCCCGTACCAAAACACGGGGAGGTTTTTGATTTATCCTTCCATCAGCGCGAGGATCTTTTCGAGTCGTTCCTTCCATCTTTCATCTTCTTCCGCGAGGATCGTAAGGTGGGTCTCCAGCACCCATTTCAGCGGCTCCAGCGCCATTCTGGACACCGCGCGTCTCTCTTCCCCTTCC
Organism: Oscillospiraceae bacterium; assembly: GCA_017396055.1. Classification (GTDB taxonomy): domain Bacteria; phylum Bacillota; class Clostridia; order Oscillospirales; family Ruminococcaceae; genus Faecivivens. The sequence goes on along the minus strand of JAFQND010000281.1, from coordinate 5,399 downwards.
AGAAGATAGACCAGTGCATTTTCACGGGACTTATAGAGATTGCCAAGTTTTTTCGCCTGCTCAAGCGCTTTGTGCGGTTCGCCGTTTTTCAGGTACGCAAAACAGAGGTTATACTGTGTTGCATTGCGGACCTCGGAGTCCTCACCATAGCGAAGGATCTGCTCCTGTACTGCAATGGACTCCCGCAGGTGGGCAGCCTTTTCTTCCTCTGTTCCGTCAAGCCGCTCCAGAGAGGTGGAAAGCTGTACCAGCAAAAGTGCATCGTTGGGATAGCGCTTCAGCGACTCCCGCATCAGCGTCACATTTTCGGCATGGCGGCCGGCTGTGCGGTTTTCCTGCCAGATCCGGTTGATCTCACGGTATTTTTCGGCAGCAGCGATCTCATCCACTCCAAGAAGCTCATCGGTCGTCACACCGAAATAGCGGGCAAGCGCCGGCAGGAGGGTGATATCGGGATAGCCGTCTCCCCTCTCCCATTTGGATACAGCCTGGAAAGAGATTCCAAGATGAGCGGCAACTTCTTCCTGGGTGAGGTCCCGCCCGCGGCGAAGGGTTCTGAGTTTTGTTCCGATGCTGAGTTCCATTTTCGCTCCTCCTTTGAGTCGTTGACCGGTCTGAAACCATTATACCCCACTGACGGATAAAAACAATAACCGCAAAATAGAGAAAATTCTACTGATAATAGAACTTTTCCACGGCAAAATATCCGGTTGACAGTGCCGGCAGGATTTGCTAAACTGAAACTGAAACCAGCATAAGGAGATGCCAGTCATGACTTCCAAAGAGATCATCAGACGCCTCATTGCCCACGATGCCCCGCCCCGTATCGGCTATGATTTCAAAGACCGTTCCGACTTTAAATGGGTCCCTTCCAGACGGTATATCGACCTTCCCGACAATCCTTATGACGAATGGGGAGAATATCCCGAACTGAAAAAGCTGACCGGTTTTTCCGGCGAAGTCAGAAGAGATATTTACGGCAACATCTATGGTCGTTTCAACGGCAAGACTAAAGGCGAATGCATCCGCGGCGTCATCGAAGACTGGGAGGATTACCGCTATGAACTCCCCCGCTTCGACCCTGCCCACCGGGAAGAACTGCTCAAACTGGATCTCGCAGAGAACGACAAATTCATCCTTACCGGCGGCGCTTCGCTTTTCTCCTCCCTGCGCGATGCCAGATTGATGAGCAATGCCCTTGCAGACACCCTGCTCGATCCCGAAGCAGTCGCAGCTTTCATGGATAAGCTGGCAGAATATGAAGTCGCCGTTATTAAAAGCATTGCCGGATGCGGTGTGGACGGATGGTTCATCACCGACGACTGGGGCACACAGGACCGCACCTTTATCTCCCCTGCCTCTTTCAGAGAGCTGTTCAAGCCGGCTTACAAAAAAGTGGCTGACGCAGCCCATGAGGCAGGCATGGCCGTATTCCTTCATTCCTGTGGTTATATTTATCCTTTCATGGAAGATTTTATCGACGCAGGTATCGATGTATTCCAGTTCGACCAGCCTGATGCCTATCCTGCTGAAGTGCTGGCGAAAGAATTTGCAGGCCGCGCAGTATTCCACTCCCCCGTGGATATCCAGAAGATTCTGCCTACCGGCGACCGTGACCTGATCGAACGGCGTGCGGGTGAAATGTGCCGCATGTTCCGCGAAGCGGGCGGCGGATGGATCTCCAAAGATTACCCCACCTATATCGACATCGGCGTGGAGACCGCATGGGCACATTGGGCAGAAGACATTATCCTTGCCAACAGCACCATCTGAAAACAAAAAAACCGATCCTTTCACGGGATCGGTTTTTTTCTGCAAAAGATCGGTGATTCACTCACCGGTGAGCCGCTCACAGCGGACAGTAAAACGATATCTGCCGTCATAGGTACAAGTAAACAGCGTCAGGTCCCACTCGCCCGAGGTCATCTCCTCCACAGCGGTGGGCGGAAGTGTTTCTTTCAACGCCACTTCAAAATCAAAGTGGTTGCCGTCGGTGTCGGTAAAGGTGACTCTGCTTCCTTCGGGCAGTTCGGACAGACGGCTGAAATGGGTGCGGTAATTGTGCGCGGCGATGACCATGTCATCCTGATAGGCCGAGCCGCTGAAACGGCAGGGTGCCAGCTTTAATGCGGGGTAGCTCCACTCGCTGATGACAGGAAGGGTCAGGTCCAGCGCAGGCAGTTCCAGAATGCCGATATAATCCATTCCGTCCATGGGCAGCACCGGCATCTCCATATCCGGTGCAAGGATATGATCCGGGATCTCGACCTCGCCGCCCGATGCGGCTTCATCTTCCAAGGGCAGCGCGGAAGGCTCTTCGGGGATCTGTCCGGTCAGCACACTGACTGCTTCTTCAGAATGGCGGGCAGCCGATCTGTTTTCCCAGACATTATAAACCGCAACGCAAAGGGCCGCCGCGATCAGCAGCAGCCCGAGAATGATCGGAACAGAACCTCTTTTAACTCTCATGTTCACCTCTGCGGCGGATCAGGCCAAACACGATCAGCAGAAGACCTGCAGCAAGAAGTGCGGGAACCGGCCACCAGAGCTGACCGGTCTGAGGAAGCTGCGGCTCAGAGGGAGGCGGTGCGGCAGGAGTATCGTCACCGGGGATCTCTTCTTCAGGAGGCTGCTCCAGCGGGGGCTCGTCTTCATCGATATCTTCTGTGAAATAGTTGGTCAGAACAAAAGTGATTCCTTCTTTGGAAGCCGAAACATCATAATTTCCGGGGATCGATTTTTCCACGATCTTCCATACATGATCAGCTTCCAGTCCGCGCCAGGTATGGCGCCAGCTGTTTCCGGCGCTGAGAGCCACGGTATCATAAACCTCTCCGTCACAGAGCAGCTGTACTTCGATCGATGCGGGGCGAAGATCTTCATGACCTTCATCCTGCCAGACTTTCAGCACCTTACGGGTGATATGGTTTACCTCGTCACCGGAAACATCGGGAAGTTTATCGAACTTGACCCTGCATTCAACCGCATAATCCCACACATTCTTTTCGGTATCGATCGCGGGGAGCATGATTAGAAACGGCTGAGCGTCATAATAACAACCGTTTCTCCAGCAGCGGCTTCCCGTCACAAGGTAAAGTCCGTGCTCCAGAGATTCCTTTTCTGCCGGGAAAGTCAGAACACCTTCCCGGTCGGTGGAGCCGCTGTCGGCGGGTTTGAGCTTATCCCGCAGGACATAACCTTCCAGGGTAAAAGCCAGCGCTTTCCACTGTTCGGCATCGTGGGTGGGAAGTTCACTGATATAATCGCTGCAGGTTTCGTTCAGGATCAGCTCACCGGAAGACGCAGCCGCTGCGATCTGATAGATATTGAAATCGACATTCGTCAGCGGAATATCGTCATCGCAGTAAACAAGGGTCAGCTCCGCTTCTTTTTCCGCCTCGATCGGACCGGCGGCAAAAACCTGTACCGGCATAAGCAGGATCAGCAGCAGGCTGAGAAGCGCCGCGGCATATTTCTGATACTTTCTCAATAGTGTCACCTCCGATGGGAGAGCTGTGCTTTTTTGCGGACAGCAAGAAAGGGACGGCATTATTTCAGCGGGCCGAACTGTTCAAGTGGCCAGACCCGGAAGACGATCTTTCCGACGATCTGATCTTCTGCAACACAGCCGACAGCCGTATTACGCGAATCGACCGAGGTGGAACGGTGGTCGCCCATGACAAAAGTCCTGCCGTCGGGCACCTGATAAGGAAGCTCGATATCGGTATCGCCAAAAGATTTTTCTGTGATATAAGGCTCGTCAAGCATTGCCCCGTTCACATATACCGTACCGTCAGGGTCAATATTCACCCAATCGCCGGGACCTGCGATCGCCCGCTTGACCAGGATCTTGTTGTTGTAATAAAAGGCAACGATATCGCCCTGTTCCAACTGTGAAGTCTTGACCGAAAAAACGATCTCACCGTTCTGCAGGGTCGGAGTCATGGAACTGCCGTAAATCTGCAGCACGGGAAGCCACAGGGTCGCCACCAGTACAGCGATCGCTGCAACGGTGATGAGTGTATAGACAGTGCTCTTCATGACCGAGCGGTATCTTCTGTTATATCTGACTCGTTTGAGCTCGGCCTCCACCTGTGTGGCAGAGGGAACAGACGTGATCTTTTTACTCATCGGTATCTTCCCCGTTCTGTACGGCTTGAGCCAGCATCCGGTCGCATTCAGCTTTTGCTTCAGCCAGCATCTGCTCACAGCGGGCTTTGGTCTCCTGCTCCATCTGTTCGCGCATCAGGCTCTGACGGTCGTTCAGAAACTGCATATTCATCATATACTGCTCATAAGTCTTCTGGGCGGTCATGAACATGTTGTTGATCTCCAGCGCCGCCTCGGCAATGGAACCGGCATTATCGATCATGATCGTGCGGCTGTCCAGCTGACCCTGCAGCTCTTCGATTTTTTTCCGCAGTTCTTCGTTTTCTTTGATCTGATTCAGAAGCAGTTCGAGCAGGTCGGCACGGCTCAGCTTTTTCAGTTCACGGTCGGTCATGGCAAATCTCCTGTGGTCGTTCCGCGGGCCGGAATGATTTTTCGGACCATCTGTCGGAACAGGCAGTCTTATGATGGCGATACTTTGCCATCATATCTATTACAGTATAACACTCCGGGCGGAGCATCGTCAATCCGCATCAGGGAAAATCAGCCTTTTCGTCGATTTTTCTGCGGCTTTATTGGTTGTTTTTCCGGCTGCAGCCGCCTTCGGATACAGAAAAAGCTGTGCGCTTTCACGCACAGCTTTTTTATCAGGATTCATCTACACATTCAGGATCCGGAAGCTCGAGGACCAGCGTTTCAAATCTGCTCAAAAGCCATTCATGCCCGATCTCACCGGTCATCATATTCCGGGCGGGTACAGAGGTGCTGACTCTTGTTTCCTTATCCAGTTCGCCAGAATAATTCAGAACAAAGACAAACTGTCTTCCGTCCTTTTCGCGGACAGCCAGCTCACAATGCTCGGGCAGGCCGATGATATCCTTCCAGGGAGAAAGCACACCCAGCTTTTCGAAGAAGACCTTTGCCGAATCGACGTTGAAGGCGCTGCCGTAATAATATACGGTGCCCTCTCCCACTTTATGGGAGATCAGCGCGCCGCTGCCGGTGATATGAATCAGATCCCGGGAAGCGAAGAATGCTTCGCATTTCGCATCACCCAGCGGCTGGAGCTCCTCGTAAAAGACGCTCGCCTTCATCTCTGTCTGATCCTCACCGATAACCTTGACTTCTTCGACATTGGTGCCGATAAAGGAATATTCCAGAACATCGGCACCGGTCAGCTCTGCCGCAAGACCGGGCAGTTTATCCATCACGCACTTGCCTGTCATATCCTTATAACCGGTGCGGCAGCCAAAGACCAGCTTGCCGCCTCTGCGGACATATTCGGTCAG
>JAFQND010000033.1 GCA_017396055.1 Oscillospiraceae bacterium | reverse complement strand
TGGCACCTCACGGTTATGATCCGGATATGCTGGTCAAGAGCATCTGGCAGGGCACGGCGGCTATGATCAAAAACGACGGCAGCTGCCGCAATGAGGAAGCTTTCTGGCAGTGCTTTGCCGGTATCTTCGGCGAGGATGCCCGTAAGGACGAGCCGCTTTTTGCGGATTTTTATGAGCATGAGTTCCAGAATGTCCAAAAGGCCTGCGGCTATGACCCCAGAGCCAGACAGGTCATTGACCTGCTGAAAGAAAAGGGCTGTACTGTTGTACTGGCGACCAATCCGCTTTTCCCCGCCGTTGCCACCGAGAGCCGTATCCGCTGGGCTGGATTGGAACCTTCGGACTTTGCCCTTTATACCACCTATGAAAATTCTTCTTTCTGTAAGCCGAACCCCGCATACTATCGGGAGATCCTCGAAAAACTCGAACTCGATCCCAAAGAATGCATTATGGTAGGCAATGACGTGGGCGAAGACATGATCACCGCCGGACTTGGTATGCAGGTCTTTCTGCTGACCGACTGTCTGATCAATAAGGATAATGCGGATATCTCTGCCCTCCCGCAGGGCGGCTTCGACGAGCTGCTGGCATTCCTGCAGGAAAATATCTAAGAACTACAGACTCTTTGTATATTCGTTTATGAACTATACAAAGAGTCTTGCTTTTGTCATCTCTTCCTTCGGAAGAAAAAACCTTTGATGAATTAATTTACAATTTGCAGTTGTTTTCACAGGTGTGATTCCAGTATAATAAAAGGGTATAGACAGCTTAACAAAACGGTTTTATATAGATGGAGGAACGGTATGGAAAGAGCACCCCGCAGCGAAAGCTTTACCCAGAGAGTGGCGGCTTTTATTGTTGATAAGAGAAAGATCTTTTTCCTTTTGTATCTTTTTGCTGCGGTATTTTGTGTGATCGCGATGGGTTGGACCAAAGTGGAAAATGACGTGACCTCTTATCTCCCCGAAGAAACAGAGACACGTCAGGGCATCGTGGCCATGAACGATAACTTTGAGTCCTTCGGCACCGCGAGAATCATGGTGTCCAATGTGACCTATGACACCGCAAAGGAGCTTGGCGATTCGATCGCGGAAGTGCCCGGTGTTGTGATGGTGACCTTTGACAATACCGAAGAACATTATAAGGATGCCGCGGCGCTTTATGATGTGAATTTTGCCGGCTCCGGCACAGATGAAGAAACGCTTGCCGCCATGGAGACGATCCGGGGAATGCTGAAAGGGCATGATGCTTCTGTCGATACCACCATCGGGCATGACGATATTGCCATGCTGCGCGACGAGATGGCGGTCATTCTGGTGGTCGCTGTGATCATTATCCTTGGAGTGCTGACACTGACCTCAAGGTCTTATGCAGAGATTCCGGTGCTGCTGATCACCTTCGGCGCGGCGGCACTTCTGAACATGGGCACCAATTTTATCTTTAAAAAGATCAGCTTTATTTCCGATTCGGTGGCGGTGGTGCTGCAGCTGGCGCTCGCCATCGACTATGCGATCATTCTCTGCCACCGTTTTTCGGATGAACACGAAACAAAATCCGCCCGCGACGCGGCAGTGGACGCCCTTGCCAAGGCGATCCCTGAGATCAGCGCCTCTTCGCTGACCACCGTGGGTGGTCTGGTCGCGCTGGGCTTTATGGAGTTCGGTATCGGCCTGGATATGTCCGTCGTGCTGATCAAAGCGATTCTGATGAGCCTCTTGTCGGTCTTCACCTTGATGCCCGGCCTTTTGGTGTTGTTCTGTCCACTTATCGACAAGACGATGCACCGCAAGCTTTTGCCGGATATCACACCGCTCGGTAAATTTGCCGTCAAGACCCGCAGAGTCGTTCCCCCTGTGTTTGCCGTGGTGCTGGTGGCAGCCTTTATCCTGTCCAGTGCCTGTCCCTATTGCTATAGTTTTACTGACCTGAAGACCGCTAAAATGTCCGAACGGCAGGAAGCGTATTTCAAGATCACCGAGACGTTCGGCACCAGCAACATGGCAGCCATTCTGGTTCCGGTCGGAGACTATGATGCCGAACAGGCCATTCTGGAGGAACTGGAAAGCCGCGATGAGGTAAAAGGCACCATGGGTCTCGCCACCATTGAGGCGATGGAAGGCTATCGTCTGGCAGACGCGCTGACGCCCCGTGAATTGTCCGAACTGATCGGTCTGGATTATGAACTGGTGCAGTTTTTGTACAGCGCCTATGCCGCCGAGCAAAGTCAGTTCGGTGAGATTTTAAGCGGCGTGGAGAATTATCGGGTCCCGCTATTCGATATGTTTATCTTCCTGAAGGATCAGATGGATTCCTTCAATATTTCGCTGGACGGTGCTCTGGGCGGCGATACGGCCGGTATGGGCGATATGACAGGAATGCTCGACCAGCTGGAGACGGCACAGAAACAGATGAAGAGCGAACACTACAGCCGTATGGTCGTTTATCTGAATCTGCCGGAGGAAAGCGAAGAGACCTTTGCTTTCCTCGATGAAATGCGGTCCATTATCGGAAAATATTACGAAGACGATTATTATGTGGTGGGTAACTCCACCAGTTCCCGTGACCTTGCGGCCTCGTTTGTCAAAGATAATCTGCTGATCAGTCTTCTGTCGGCATTCTTTGTCATTCTGGTGCTGCTGTTCACCTTCCGGTCGGTAGGCATGCCCATACTGCTGATCGTGGTCATTCAGGGCGCGATCTGGATCAACTTCTCGGTTCCCACTCTGACCGGCGTACCGCTGTATTTCCTCGGTTATCTGATCGTAAACGCCATCCAGATGGGCGCCAATATCGACTATGCCATCGTGATCTCCAACCATTATCAGGAGAAAAAGAAAGAGATGCCCCATAAACAGGCTATCGTTGAGGCCCTCAACGCGGCATTCCCGACCGTTTTTACTTCCGGCACCATGATGGCTTCTGCCGGTATTCTGATCGGTCAGATGTCCGCACAGCCGGTTATCTCCATCATGGGCAGCTGTATCGGCAGAGGTACGATCATTTCGATTATTCTGGTGCTGACTGTTCTGCCGGCGATTCTGGTGCTGGGCGACTCTATCATCGAGCGGACGAAATTCCGCATCAAAGGACCTTCTGTGCCGAGAGTGCGTGAAGAAACCGGTACCATGCGGGTGCACGGTCATGTCAGAGGTTATATCTCCGGTATGGTGGATGCCGACATTGACGGCATCGTCCGGGGTGAACTGAAAGCGACGATCTCCACCGACGGTGAAGTTGAAAAAGAAAGCGGGGGAAAGCCGGATGAAACGGAAAACTGATATCTTGCGGCGGTCTCTCGCCTGGTTTCTGGGATTTGGCGTTTTGTTCAGCGCCCTTCCGCTGGGAGCGGTGGGTGAGACCTCTGTGCCGGAACAAAACGATATGAGTTCGATGATGCAGCAATATCAGGCGTTGATGGGCGGCGGTTCGGATGCCGATATGAGCGAAATGATGGAGCAGTATCAGGCATTGATGGGCGGCGGCTCGGGCGGTGACATGGCCGCCATGCTGGAACAGTTCATGGGCGGCAGTATCGATGCCGAAACAGCTGAGATGATCAGCCAGTATATGGGTGTCGACGTGGAGACGCTGCTGGGCGGTTCTGAAGAGAAAGAGCCCATTGAATGGATCACGGTCAATATCCGGGATCATGATGACTGGGAAGAATTTACGCGCAATTGCCGGCTGGATACCTGGTCAAAAGACAAGGAGGTTCATCTGAAAACCGACCTTGTGCTGGAAAATGACGGGATCGTCCCCACTTTCGGCGGTATCTTTGACGGCGAAGGCCACACCATCAGCGGCCTTGATCTGAATGAAGAGGGCTCCTGCAAGGGCCTGTTCCGCTATATCCAGCAGGGAGCAGAGGTCAAAGACCTGAACGTGACCGGACGGGTGATCGTTTCGGGCGGATGGGAAGCGACCGGCGGCATTGCCGGCGAGAACAGAGGCACCATCGCCCGCTGTACCTTTGAAGGCGTTGTGGAAGGTTCGGACAATGTGGGCGGTATTGCCGGCGTCAATGAGATGGGCAGCCAGATCGTCGGATGCAGCGTATCTGGTGAAGTATCCGGTGAGCATGTCACCGGCGGTATCGTCGGCAAAAACAGCGGCAGCCTTATCCGCTGTATCAGTACGGCAGATGTCAATGCTGACGTGGAGACCGTCACACCGGAACTGGATGGCCTGAAGCTGGAGGATATCGCAGCCAGTGAGAATTTTACCGCCTGTACCGATACCGGCGGTATTGCGGGCTATTCAGCCGGATTTATCCAGCATTGTATCAGCCGCGGCGATATCGGTTATCCCCATACCGGTTATAATGTGGGCGGCATTGTCGGCCGTCAGAGCGGCTATATCGTCAACTGCACCAATCACGGCAATGTGCATGGCCGTAAGGAAGTCGGCGGCATCGTCGGACAGATGGAACCCTTTATGCAGCCGAAGCTGGAGACTGAGTCGCTGATGGGACTTGGGTCGGCTTTTAGCGGCCTGCAGGAAAAACTGGACGGTATGCTTGCCGGAATGGGCGGCGGAAACAGCAGCATTTCCGGTCATATGACCAATTTGGGCGAACTGACCGGTGACGCGAAAGACAGCATCGAAGGAATGCTGGGCGGAATTCTGGACCTGGGTGAAGGCGCCGTGGACACGGTCAATGATCTGAGCGCCCGCATTTCCCGGATGACCGAGATGGCTGTGCCGATGATCGAAGATATCGAAGGCACGTTTGACAGTATGGAAGACGCTTTTCTCTATATGAAGGAAGCGCTGGCAGAGATGGCAGAGGCGGGCGATCCCGCCGAAGAAGTCATGGAAGAGATCTATGACGCCATGGATGAGCTCTCCGATTCGTTCGATGATGTGAAAGAAGCAGCGGCGGCGCTGAAAAAAGCACTGAACAATCTGCTTCGGGCGCTGGGAACGACCGAAGAGACCAAAGCTGCCGCAGCCCAGACAGAGATCGCCCTGCGGGCGTTGGCTGTGACGATGAAGGATACTGCTTCTGCAGTGGGAAAACTGGCCGAAGGCTTTGCGAAACTGGAACAGGACGATCTTCCCATGGACAGCGGGGTGCTGGCGGAAGAACTGGCGGCAGTAAAGGCTGCTCTGGAAACGAGCGGTGAGGCAGCCAACGCTCTGAGCAAAGAGGTAAAAGTCCTCATGCAGGCGCTGACGGCCGAAAAAGACCCTGATATGGCGCTCTTGCAGAAATGCTGGAAATATACACAGCAGGCCATGGATTCGATGAAAGATGCAGCTGAAAATATCCGGGATGCCTTTGACCATATCCGTGAAACGCTGCCGCCCCTGCAGGATATCGGCAATGAGATGCAGGACGGTGCAGAGATCTTTGGCGAAGTGATGGAAGCCATCGGTGATGCTTCGTCGTTTACGGCCGACTCTCTCGGCGAGTTGGCAAAAATCTTTGCCGACCAGGCGAAAAACCCTGCCCTTGAGCTGCCCAAACTGGAGGATCAGTTCCGGAAGGACAGCGAAAATCTCAGTGTGACGCTGGATGCTATGCTGGCGGAGATGGAAGCACTGCAGCAGGCGGCATCCAAAATGACCGGCGACCTGATCAGCAGCGTGAGAGATCTGATCGGCAGCTTTGATGATATCACTGCTTCCATGATGCAGCCCTCCGGTACGGGGGATCTGATCGTGGATGTTTCTGAAGAAGAAGCCGGACCCTTCGGCATTTCGCTCGGCACTGTCAGCAGCTGTACCAATCTGGGTGAAGTGGAAGGCGACACCAATACCGGCGGTATTGCCGGCTCCATGGCGGTCGAAGTCAGCATTGACCCCGATCTGGAACTGAAGCTGGACAGTATGCCGCTGGTGAGTATGCAGCTGCAGACCCGGGCGGTCCTGGACGGCTGTACCAACAAGGGTGATGTCTCCTCCCGTAAAGACTGCACCGGCGGCGTGGTCGGCAAGGCGGGTCTGGGTGTTGTCACCGGCTGTGTGTCGGTGAGTAATGTCTCCTCCGCGGGCAGTTATTCGGGCGGTATCGCCGGTGAAGCTGAAACTCCCGTGCGGGATTGCTGGTCGAAGGGCCTTTTGTCCGGTGCGAGTTATGTGGGCGGTATTGCCGGCGCGGCATCTGAACTGACCGGCTGCCGCAGTCAGGCACAGCTGAAAACCATGGTCGCCTGCAGCGGCGCGATCGCCGGTAAGGCGGACCAGATGGAGGGAAATCTCTTCGTCAGCGATGAACTGGGCGGCGTGGACGGCATCAGTTATGCCGGAAAAGCGGAGCCCATTGATATGAAAGCCTTCCTGAAGCTGGAGGGTATTCCCAAAGAGCTTCGGTCCCTGACCGTATCCTTTGTCTTTGAAGACGGCAGTGTTGAGTCGGTACAGCTTGATTACGGCGCAGAACTGGCAGAAGAGGATATTCCCGACCTGCCCGAAAAAGAAGGTCATACCGGTTATTGGAGCGGCCTTTCCGAACTGGGTGCCGCCGACCATGATACGGTCATCCGTGCAGTATATGTGGCGACGAACACGACGACCCAGAGCGATCAGCTGAGCAAAGACGGCCGGCCGGTGCTGTTGGTACAGGGCGGTTTTGACAGCGCTTCCAAGGTAAATCTGACTGCCTCGGATGCTTCACCCGAATTGGATAAGAGGGAATCGTTTGTGGAAGGCTGGAGATTTGAGCTCCCCGGCAGAAGCGGCGAGATGATCGTCCGTTATCTGCTGCCCGGATATGAGGGCGCGGGAAGCCTGCGGCTGGAAGTGCGCAGTGCCGGTGAATGGAAGCCGGTCGAATATACGACAGATGGAAGCTATGCGGTCTTTGCCGTACCGACCGGTGAAATCGAACTCGCCTGTATCAGTGCTCCGCCGGCCATCTGGCCGTGGGCGGCTGCGGGCGGCGGCGTTGTCCTCATCGGAACGGCGGCGGTCCTTGCACGTAAGAAGAAAAAGCGCTCTGCAGCTGCGGTGCAGACAGACCCTTCGGAGGAAAAATGATGAAGGTAACGGTTATTGACGGACACGGCGGCCTGATGGGCGCACAGCTCATCAAAGAGATCCTTTCCCGGTTTCAGAATATCCATATCACGGCAGTCGGCACCAATTCGGCCGCTACCGCAGCCATGCTGAAGGCGGGCGCGAAAGAGGCTGCCACAGGAGAAAATCCGGTGGTCGTTGCATGTCGTAAAACAGATGTGATCATCGGCCCGGTCGGGATCGTCATTGCCGACTCGATGCTGGGCGAAGTGACACCGAAGATGGCTGTTGCCGTCGGGCAGGCAGACGCTGTGCGGATCCTGCTGCCGATGAACCGGTGTGAAAATCTGGTTGCGGGTATCAAAGTCTTTAACATGAGCTCCCTGATCGAAGATGCTATGTCAAAGCTGCAGGAGATCATACGCGAACAGATCTGACGAAAAAACTCCTCTCTGCCGGTTTCGGCGGGGAGGAGTTTGACTTTATCCGGCAGCAGCCTGCCGATATTTTTTCGGTGTGACGCCCTTGTACTTTTTGAACACCTTTGTAAAATAGCTGCTCTCCCAGAAGCCGCATTCCATGGCGATCGCCGTAACCGAGAGGGCGGTGCTGCTGAGCAGATAGGCAGCCTGTTCGATCCGGTAGAAATTTACATAGTCCATTGGCGACTGATGGGTCAGCCGGCTGAAGACGCGGCAGAAATATTTGGGATTCATGCCTACTACACCGGCCAGCTTTTCAAGGGAAAGGGGACTTGAGAAATTGGTCTCGATATATTCCAGTACCGTCTTGATCTGATCCACCCGTCTGAGTTCATCATCGGCAGCGGCGGAACTTTGGACAAAACAGCCTTCCTTGCGGATCCAGGAAAAGAGCCGGCACAGACAGCCCACCGTGACAAGTTCCGGGCAGTCGCTTTCTTCGCTGCTTCGGAAAGCAGCCATCAGTTCGTTGGTAATGGCGGATATCGCGCTGTTTTCTGCCGCCGGGAAAAATGTCCCGGGAAGCTGAAGCTGCCGGTAAAAGGGCCTGAGATACCCTTTTACCATATCCATGCTGCGGAAAAGGCCGTAAAGGTCGAAGACAAAGCACTCATAGGTACAGCTGCTCGGAATACCGCCGTGGAGCATACCGGGACGGATCAGAAAAATATCTCCCGCGCGGGCATCATACTCTTCTTCATCGAGATACATTCTGAATTCTCCGGCCAGTATCCGCAGGATCTCCCATTCGTTATGCCAGTGAAAGGGCATCTGATAGCGGGGGTGACGGCTGTCGACATAGTAATATTCCGCCGGGAAGGACGGCGTACCGTGACGGGTCTGGTCCAGATGGGTGAAGGCGTACATGGCTTCTCTCCTCAAAAAGTAACGATTTTACCATTTTTAATGATAATAACACAAGAAATCCGGCCTTGTCAATGGTAAAATATAATTGATAGAATCTGTTTTCTCACAAAAGATCGGAGGGCAAATTCCATGCAGAACGAATATGACTTCAGAACGGAACTGATGCAATGGCACCGTCCGGGACTGCGCTGTGCGTATACGCCGGGCGCTGATGAGATCTGTCTGGAAAACGCCACCTTTCTGGTCCCCGAAAACGGCGGGGAGGTTCTTCTCACTGCCGCAAAGGATTTTCAGGATTACCTCTTTACCTCGATGGAAGTTTCCGCGGGTATCTCGCGCAATAAGATCAACGGAACGGCTGTCAGAGTGGGTACATATGCCCAGCTGAACAGAGAATGGGACCATGAACCGGTCGCCGCTTCCTAT
>JAFQND010000280.1 GCA_017396055.1 Oscillospiraceae bacterium | reverse complement strand
TTATATCCCAAATCAGTCCAAAAGGTAATTGGGAGTTTTCCATTTTTCTCTTTTCTTTTCAGAACTAAAGCGGTATAATGAAAGGTAGCGGATCTCTCCGCCGAAAAAAGAAAAACAGGGAGGATCATCATGGAAGGAACCGTTGCGCTGATCACCGGCGCTTCCCGCGGCATCGGAAAAGCCACCGCTTTCGCACTCTGGCGGGCAGGATACCGGATCGTCATCTGCTGCAAAAACTCCAGAGATGCGCTCTTCGCTTTTGCCGATGACCTGAATGCTCTGCGTCCGGACAGCGTTCTTGCTGTCATGGCCGATATCACCGACCGTGCACAGGTGGAAGCCATGTTTGATAAAGCTGAAGCCGCTTTCGGCCCGGTTGAGCTGCTGGTCAACAATGCCGCGGTCGCCGGACAGAAGCTTTTTACCGATCTGACCGACGAAGACTGGGACAATGTGTTCAACGTCAGCGTCAAGGGTATGTTCTACTGCTGCCGCAGGGCCGCACCTTCGATGATCCGAAACCATAAAGGCAATATCATCAACCTCTCGTCCATGTGGGGACAGGTTGGTGCCTCCTGTGAGGTCCATTATTCCGCCGCAAAAGGCGCTGTCATCGCCTTCACCAAAGCGCTGGCACAGGAACTGGGGCCCTCGGGCATCCGGGTCAACTGCGTCGCCCCCGGCGTCATCGCCACCGAAATGAACGCCGCGCTCGGTGAGGAAACGATGGAAATGCTCAAAGACGAGACCCCGCTTGGGATCATCGGCACCCCCGAAGATGTGGCGGAAAGCATCGTGTTCCTCGCCTCGGATAAAGCCGCTTTCATCACCGGTCAGGTACTTGCGCCCAACGGCGGCATGGTCGTATAAAGAAAGAAGGATGTGCAGATGAAAAAAATCCGCATTGGTATCGCCGCGCTGCTGGCTGCAGCAATGCTCGGCGGCTGTCTGTTCCAATCCGTCGAAGAGCCCTCCTCTGAACCGGAGAGTGCCCCCTCCTCTTCCGAAGTATCGGAAGAAAGCAGCGAACCCGTCATCGAATCCGTTCCCGAACCCTCTTCGGAAGAAAGCTCTGAAGAACCCTCTTCTGAGGTCATCGTCGAGGTGAAGGATCCCTTTGCCGGCATGCGTATCCCGCAGAACGCCGAATCGGCTGAGATGACCTGGCTGGATGACGCTGTTTTCATCGGTGACTCGCTGACCTACGGTCTCTCGGCCTATGAGATCCTGCCGAAGGAACAGGTGCTCGCTTCCACCGGCATCAATCCCCAGACCATCCTCTCTACCGCCTGCATCGAGACAGAAACAGGTACCCTCACTGTGCTGGACGCACTTGCACAGAAGACCCCCGGCAAGATCTATATCATGCTGGGTGCCAACGGCGTGGGATTTCTGTCCAAAGAGACGGTCATTGATTTTTACGGTCAGCTGATCGACGGCATCCGGGCTATCTTCCCCGAAACGCCCATCTATCTCGAGTCGATTCTGCCGGTGACCGCCGAAAAAAGCAGCGACTCCCGCTATGCCAACCAGAAAATTGACGAATACAACGCCGCCATCGAAGCGCTTGCCGCCGAAAAAGAGATCTATTATGTCTATGTGGCCGAAGCACTGAAGGACGAATACGGCAATCTCCCCTCGGGATTAAGCGCCGACGGCATGCATTTCGGCAAGACCACCTATCAGATGTGGCTGGATTATCTTCTTTGCCACCGCGCGGAGGAATGACTATGACCTTCAGATTTGCGACCCCCGAAGATGCGCCCGCCATCCTTGAGATCTATGCTCCCTATATCCGGGAAACGGTCATCACCTTTGAATATGAAGTACCCTCGGTCGAAGCTTTCACCGAAAGAGTAAAGGGCATCACCGAAAAATACCCCTATCTCGTCTGTGAGGAAAACGGCGTGATGCTGGGCTATGCCTATGCCGGCGAATACCGCAGCCGCACCGCCTTCCAGTGGGATGTGGAGCTTTCCATCTATCTGCGGCCCGAAGCACAGGGCAAAGGTATCGCCAGAGCCTTCTATGACCGGCTGCTGCCCATGGTGGAAAAGCTGGGCTACCGGAATATTTATTCCAGCATCGTCACCCCCAATCCCCCGAGCATCGGCCTGCAGGAAAAATACGGTTTTGAGATCCTCTGTGTCTTTGAGAAATGCGGCTATAAACTGGGACAGTGGTGCGACCTGATGTGGATGCACAAAAAGATCGGTGACTGGTCGAAGGAACCCGTTCCTCCCGTTTCCATCGGTGAGATGAGAGAAGAATTGGCAAAACTGCTCTGAACAAAGAGAAAAGCTCCCCTTCCGGGGAGCTTTTTTATTGCTTTCTTGGGATCATTCGACCGTTACTTTGATGCCGTAGGTGGTGAACAGCGGCATGGTCAGATAGGCAGAGAATTCGTCGGCAGTGAAGATCTCTTCGCGCATCAGAGTGGCATCGTGAGTTTCATCGAGGAGATAATACTGCACACGCTTTTTGCCTGCGCCAAAGCCGGTAAAGTCCACTTTGACCTCGCGGGCGGGTGCGTCATCGTTATCATCGAAATAGGTCAGCATCATGCCGCCGTTTTTGCCGTCGGTGGCAGCAACAGCAAGCAGATTGTCCGAGTCGGAGGTGTGTTCAACAGAGGTGCCCATCTTATAAAGCTCGTTGAACATGGGGAAGGGATAATAACCCTTCAGCGGCTCGAAAGCAGCGGTGAACATGCCGTTCATGCCGCAGACGCGTGCATCATAATACATCAGGTGGTCAAGAGGACCTGCCTGACAGACGCACATGGTGCCGGCGATGAAGGAAGAACCCTTGAGGGATTTCTCCATCTTCAGAGAATAGGTCCATTCATCGGCGAACCAGCCGCGGATATAGTTCCATTCGTTCAGAATGGTCTCGGTCTCGGTGAAGCCCCATTTGTCCAGAAGCTCGCGGGCATGAACGATGTCCTCGCCGAAGTTGTTGGGGTCTTTGCGATAGCCGTGATAAGAGAAGAAGTCCAGGGGGATGCCGGCTTCTTTGACAGCGCCCAGCAGCAGGTTGTTATAACGGTCGTCCCAGGGACCGCAGAAGGCGGGACCGCCGATCTTCAGGTCGGGGAAGCGCTTTTTCAGATAGCCCAGTGCAGTGACGAACAGTTCGACGAACTGCTCATCGGTACCCTGCCAGCAGGGGTTGGAGCCGTCGCGGTTGCGGCAGTCGGGCTCGTTCCAGATCTCCCAGTATTTGATGCCGTACTCAAAACCGTCAGCCCAGCCCTCGTTATAGTGCATGATGATGTGCTCGCAGATGCGGGCCCATTTTGCGTTGTCTTTGGGAGGGAAGGTGCCGTATTTCTGACCGTGCTCGATGGAAGCACCCAGGCGGTAGAAGACCTGCATGCCGGCGTCGATGGTAGCCTTTACATAAGCGTCGGTGGACTCAAAACGGTAAGAGTTGGGGTCGTTTTCGTCGGCATCGAAGTTTTTGAAAATGCGGTGGACGTCGACCAGATGCTCATTGGAGAAGGATGCATCATGGTTGCGGGAGAAGGGAATGCCTGCTGCACGAAGCAGGTCTCTGGAAGTATTGCCGCCGCGGACACCGCCGCCTGCAGGGCCGTTGTTGACCGAATGCATGGGTTTCACGGGACCAAGCGTTTTTGCGAAGTTAACGGTGATATTGTTCATGGTGTTCCTCCTTATGCCAAAAGGCACTGATCCAGGTCATAAAATATAACAACGACCCGTGTTTGATCTTACTCTTGCAATATAACACATTCCCGCCTGAAAAACAAGCGGGAATGCCCCGAAACATTTTCGTAATCACAGGTTCAGAATCTTCTTTGTGCCGGGTGCAGCCTTTCTGCGGCAGGGATAGCTGTAGCAGGAATCCATGTCGGGACGTCCTTCGGCCTTCAGCACAACGCGGACCATTCCCTCGAAATCTTCGGGCAGAGCGATATCGATACCGCCCAGATGACGGTTTTTCTGTGCAGACAGAGTCGCAGCCTTCAGCTCGCCCCACTCGGTCAGCTCGCCGTCTCCGAGAGCATAGTAAGCAGTGACTTTTCCTGCGGGCAGTTCCCCAATCGAATCGTTCATCAGCCAGATATCAGCGTGGAAGGTCTCTCCTCCCCACCAGAGATGGCGGTCGATCCGCAGGCTCACAAGCTGAGGCCGCAGAGCGGCCTTTACCGCTTCGTAACAGGGCTTGGGAATATCCGGCCAGGCAATGATGCTGTTGTTGGCAAAGGTGGGCCAGGGCTCGTTCAGACACCAGTTGAGCGCCATGGAGCAATGGGGCCACTGTTTGCGCATCTCTTCGAAATAGGATTTATAGGCCATCGACTGGATGAACTGGGTCTTTTCGATCAGATCCTCAAGATCCTCATAACCGCCGAAGTAATAGTCCGCCTCGGGGCCGCGCAGCCAGGTCTGATTCTGCCAGGCGCCGAAAGCGTGATGGGCGGTCCAGACTTTGTTTTCCGCTCTGCAGTCGGCATAATCCTCGGGAGTGCAGTATTTTTTGATGTATTCGGCATCGGCAGCGCCGGGAGCGCCGAATTCGGTATAGGCAGTATTGAAGGCATGGCGCAGGACGGTGATGGTCTCTTCGCCGGTGGTCTCGTCATAGTTGACATAGTGACCGTGTCCCATGCCGTTGAGCGGAGAAGTCATGATAAAGGGTGTGAACCGGTCTTCGGTGTAGCAGACCTTGTCCAGAAGTCTGAGGGTATGATGCTGGTCGGTCATCAAAGACCAGTTGTTGAACAGCTCATTGCCGCCGCACCAGAGAACGACCGAAGGATGGCGGCGCAGCTTGCGGACGATGGCGGTGGCTTCTTTTTCCAGAACGGCGAGATAGTGGTCGTCATCGGGATATTCGTTGCAGGAGAGAGGGAATTCCTGCCAGACCATGATACCCTTTTCGTCACAGAGATCGAAGAAAATATCCTTGTTGACAAATCCGCCGCCCCAGATACGAAGGATGTTCATGTTGGCATCTTTGACCAGAGTCAGAAGGCTGTCATAATGCTCGGCAGTCATCTCACCGGGGAAGACCTGTGCGTTGACCCAGTTGGAACCCTTTGCAAAGATACGGCGGCCGTTGATCTCCAGCGTTGCGGGAGCATCCGAACGGCTCTTGGGGAAGCGGGTGGGCTCGATC
>JAFQND010000279.1 GCA_017396055.1 Oscillospiraceae bacterium | reverse complement strand
TTGAAGTTTCTCAGCTTGCCGGCATGATGGCATCCGAAATTGGTGCCGATGCCAACCTGGCCCGCAGAGCCGGCTTGATCCACGATATCGGTAAGGCTCTTACCCATGAAGTAGAAGGCTCCCATGTCAACATCGGCGTTGAAATTGCCAAGAAATATAAGGAATCCGCTGATGTTATCCATGCTATCGAAGCTCATCACGGCGATGTAGAGCCTAAAACGGTTGTTGCCTGTCTCGTTCAGGCTGCAGATGCTGTTTCCGCAGCAAGACCCGGCGCCCGCCGCGAGAATCTTGAAAATTACATCAAGCGTCTTGAAAAACTGGAGGCTATTGCCAACGCTTATGAGGGCGTAGACAAGTGCTTTGCTATTCAGGCAGGACGCGAGATCCGCATCATTGTTAAACCGGAAGTTGTTCGCGATGATCAGATTTCTTTTGTTGCACGTGAGATTGTCAAGAACATTGAAAAAGAATTGGATTATCCCGGTCAGATTAAGGTTCATGTCGTGAGGGAAAGCCGAGCGATAGAATACGCTAAGTAATCAGCAAAGGCCCCTTCGGGGGCTTTTTGTTTGTCTTCCATTTCAATCCTAAGCGGAACGGAGTTTTGTTATGCGAGTACTTGCCATCGGAGATGTTGTCGGCAGCTGTGGTTGTCAGCGCCTTAAAACTGCTCTTCCGGAACTTAAAAAATGGAGCAAAGCAGATCTTACCATTGTAAACGGAGAAAACTCTGCCGACAGCAACGGGATATCCCGCAGCTCCGCTTCGCTGATTTTCAGCTGTGGTGCCGATATCATCACCACCGGCAACCATGTCTATCGCCAACGCGAAATTTACGATGAGCTGGACCGTGAAGCCGGCATCATTCGTCCTGCCAATTATCATCCCGATGCTCCCGGTACAGGCAGCTATCTCTTTGAAAAAGGCCGTTTCCGCGCCTTGGTCGTCAACCTTTCCGGACAGCTGTTTATGGAAGCCTATGAGTCCCCCTTCGCCTGCATCGACCGTCTTCTTGCCAAAAATAATGTCCGCATTGTCATTGTGGATATCCATGCCGAAGCGACATCTGAAAAAACAGCCCTTGCCTGCCACCTTGACGGGCGTGTTTCCCTTGTCTTCGGCACCCATACCCATGTTCAAACCGCTGACGAAAAAATCCTCCCCGGAGGAACCGGCTATATCACAGATCTCGGCATGTGCGCCGCTGCCGACTCCGTGCTTGGAATGAAGAAAGATCTGGCTGTACGCCGTCTCATTACCAAAATGCCGGAACGCTTTGAGCCTGCCTCGGGCAGTTGCCTCATTAACGGTATCTTTGCCGAAATTGATGACAATACCGGAAAAACCATTCATATTGAGAGAATCAATCTGATTTAAACGTTGCAGGAGGATTTTCCTTGAAAACAACACTTCATTTGATTGCATCCCTTCTTACTGTGTGCCTGCTTCTTGCCACGCTCTGCGGCTGCCATACCGACCTTTCATCGGAAAGCGGCTTTCAGGCACTTTTTAAACTGAATACCGAAGAGGAAAGCGTTCCGCCTCCCCGGGAACCGGAACAACTCACCGAGCTTTCTCTCCCCTATGATCCCACCGATACCGCAAATCTCTCCAAAATGCTGGACCCCTACTCCTCCCAAACCTTTGCCAACCGTTACATCTGTCAATTGATCTATGACCCGCTTTTCCGGATCAACGAAGAAATGAAAGCCGAACCCTGTATTGCCTCTTCGGTCAAATATTCTTCCGTTGTCGTTTCGGAATATGAAACCTCCTATTTTTGTGTTATGACGTTGACAGAGGGACTTTTTTTCTCCGACGGCTCCGAAATCACCGTCTCCGATGTACTCTATTCCCTCTCTCTTGCTATAAAGAATGATTCCATCTACCGTGACGCCCTTGCCAATGTGATCAGCTACAACAAAAGCGGTGATAATCAAATCACCTTTAAACTCTATCAGCCGGACAACCTGTTTGCTTCTCTTCTTGATATTCCCATCGTCAAACGCAATACCGATGCGGAAAACGAGTTCTTCATCGGTTCCGGCCGCTACCGCCCCCTGCTTGTCAGCGGCAGCATCCATCTGATCAAAAACGAAAACTATTACGATGTTAATAACAGCATGATCTCCCTGATCAACCTCATCGAAGTGGAAGACGGCAATATGCTGATGTATAACCTGAAAACAGGCATGATCGACTTTGCTTTCTTTGATTTTGACAGCGATACTCCCTATAATGCCGCAAGCGGCACCCAGTCGGTACAGCTGAACAATATGCTTTTCCTCGGTTTCAACGGAAATACACAGCCGACCTCCTATACCACCGTCAGAAAAGCCATTGCACTTACGCTGAATCGTGCACCTTACCTTGCTTCCTATTCCGGCATGGCCACAGCCGCCTATACGCCTCAAAATCCGCTCTTCGGCCCTCTGAAACGCTATACTCCCGCTGAACCCGATGCGGAGGCAGCAGCTTCTCTTCTGCTTGAAGCAGGATATGACACCCGGGATCCTTCCGGTGTTCTCCTCCGGAAGAACAGACGGCTTTCTCTGAATCTGTTGGTGAACAAAGAGGATGCACGCCGTATCGCCGTAGCAGTACAGATTAAAGAACAGCTTACACCGCTGGGGTTTGAAATCGTCATTGAATCTCTCTCTTTCAGTGACTATACCGCCCGCCTTGCTTCAGGCGACTTTGATCTTTACCTCGGCGAAGTGAAACTGAAATACAATATGGATATTTCCGCATTGCTGGCAGGCGGTTCCATCGCATACAATACCCCTACCTCCCCCGAATTGCAGGAAACTTACACCGCCTGGCGTACCGGAGGTTCTCTCTCTGCCTTCAACAAAGAGTTTGAAAACACCCTTCCTTTCCTTCCTCTCCTGTTCCGCTGCGGTCAGGTTTCCTTTACCCGTGATCTCTCCTATAATATCGTCTCAATTGAAAAGGATATTTTTTATAATATTGCAGATTGGGAATAGATTTTTT
>JAFQND010000278.1 GCA_017396055.1 Oscillospiraceae bacterium | reverse complement strand
GTTTTCGCCCGACTCCATGCTCTTTTTCAGATTGCCCAGCACAAAGAACAGCCGATCCCACTGGTCGGGGGTCATGGCGCGCTTGTCCATATCCACCGTACGTACCGCTTCCAGCGCGATCTCACGGCAAAGGGTAGAGGAAAGTCCCTCATAAGCGCCCATGATGCCTTTGGCAAGGTCGCTTCCCCTCGCTGCCATGATCCGCTCGGTCCCCTCCTCACGGGAGGCGGTGAAGAGATCCAGCTTGCCCTGAGAAGGCGGAGGAGTATAGACAGCACCGGGCAGAATGGGTCTGACGCCGGACATCTCCGGGTCGACGCGCTTGATCGAGTCAAGAACTTTTCCGCCGGGGCCGATGATGATGACGTTGGAATGACGGCCCATGATCTCCACGGCGACAGTGATCACGATGGGATCGCCGAACTCGTTTTTGGTGTCAAAATCCAGATAAAGCACACGGTCCATGCCCAGCTGTCTGACATCGGTCAGCTTTGCGCCGGAGAGGTGTTTGCGCAGAAGCATACAGAACATGGGGGGAGACTTGGGATTCTCGGTCTCCGCCTCGGTGAAATGGATGCGGGGGCTGTCCGCACCGGCGGACATCATCAGCTTGCCGCTCCATCCCCTGCCCCGCATCAGGAAGACGATCTCTTCCCTTGAGGGCTGATAGATCCGGTCGATGCGGCTCTGCAGCGCTTTTTCGCGGATCTCTTGTTTGAGCGCATAAAGAAACGCGCCGTCAAGTGCCATATCACACCTTCCTTTCCTGCCATAGAGCAAAAATAAAAAATCCGCCTTCATTCGGAACGCTCCGATGAAGACGGGAAACCCGTGTTACCACTTCATTTCGCACCGACCTCACGGTCAATGCCTCATCAGGTACCGGAAAACCGAGACCTTACCGCTGTAACAGGCGGATCCTGTCGCAGTCTCAGACGGCCGTAGCCGCTTCGGTGCGCCGCTCAGGGGCTACCTTCCTCCCTGTCCGCCTGCCCTTCTCCCAGCAAATGAAGAGCTCTCTTTGAGTCCGGTACAGGGGATACTCTCCCCATCATTGCATTTAATATATAGATGATACCACATTCTTTTCTCCCTGTCAAGCCAAAAATCTGCCTTTCCCTTGTGTTGCCACTGCGAAAATGTTACAATAAAACCGTTGAACCCTCTATGGAAAAGGAGGAATCCATATGAACTTTATCGAAAATTTCAAAGGCGATCCTGACCGGTTCAGAGGTTGTATCATCGCCGGCGCCGCGGGCGATGCCCTGGGCTATGCGGTGGAATTTGACCGGCTGAATACCATTTTAAAACGCTACGGCTCCGACGGCATCACCGAATTTGAGCTGACAGACGGAAAGGCACTCATCTCAGACGACACCCAGATGACACTTTATACACTGGACGGGCTGTTCCACGGGCGGGCAAGCGGTGACTATATCGATAGCATCGACCGGAATTACCGCGACTGGCTCATCACACAGGACGGGCGGGGTGCGCCCTCAAAGGGAAAGCAGTCCATTCTGAACGAAATTCCCGAAATGAATCATCCCCGTGCGCCGGGAAACACCTGCCTCAGCGCACTGTACAAAGCCGTTCACGGCTCCACAAAAATGCCCATCAACCAGAGCCGCGGCTGCGGCGGCGTCATGCGTGTCGCCCCATGCGGACTCTATTTCAAAGACATCGAAAAAGCGGCAAAGACCGCCGCGGAAGCCGCTGCACTGACCCACGGACACGAGCTGGGCTGGCTTTCGGCGGCTGCAATGGCGGCCATGGTCAATCTGGCCGTATGGACCGATCTTCCCTTCTATGATCTCGTTGACCAAGCCATGGCTGCAGTCAGCCGCCTCTGGCCGGATTCTGCCTTCCTTCCCGTGCTGAACGGCCTGATCGAAAAAGCAGTCGACCTCTCCCTCTCCTGTGAGACCGACCGGGATGCCATCAAACAGCTGGGAGAAGGCTGGACAGGTGACGAAGCGCTGGCGATCGCACTGTTTTGTGTGCTGCGCCATCCGGACGATCTGGAGAGCTGTCTGATCGCCGCGGTAAACCATGACGGCGACAGCGACTCCACCGGTTCTATCGCGGGAAACATCCTCGGCGCAAGACTGGGACTTTCGGCACTGCCGGAAAAATTCCGCGAAAATCTGGAGCTGTACGATATCCTCTACGGCCTGTCGGGCAAGCTCTGCCGCTATGCTGAAGTATAAAACGAAAGGACAGAAGCGAAAGCTCCTGTCCTTTTTTGTCATGTTCCGGCCTTTCCGGAAGAAATATTTTTCTCCTTCTCTTTCTCCGGGAAAGCAAGGCTGTAGCAATACCGGATGATATCGCCCCGCTTGACGATGCCGATAAAAACGCCGCGGTCATCCACCACCGGCACAAAATTCTGTACCATGGCAGTGGCAAAGAGATCTTCCATGCTGGTGCCGATACGGACAGCGCGGTTTCCCGTACGGCGGGGCACCTCAGAGATAGGCTGATTTTCCGCCTTGCGCATATCCAGCGAATAATGGTTTTTGATCTCCCATAAAAGATCGCCTTCGGTGAGGGTGCCGACATAGCGGCCTTCCCGGTCAATGATGGGTATCGCCGAGTATTTATGGTATTCCATCTTCTCCAGTGCCTGACGAAGTGTATAATCCGAATAGAGGCAGGCAACGTCCTGTTTAAGTGTGATGAAACGCAGAATATTCATGCATTGCACCTCCGGAGCAGAAAACATTCAGTGGATCGGTACACTATCATTATAGCACAGATATCAGAAAATAGGATAGTTTTTTCATGAAAAATCGTAAAAATTTCGTGAAGTTTTCTGCTATTTTTATGCAAAGAGAGCAAACTGTCCTTTACATCAGCGGAGCAAACAAACGCATGAAAGCTCTGAAAAACCTTTTGTAAAGCGGCGCTTTCCGGCAGTCGTCGGCGGTGACTTCGCTCGAGAGAGCCTGGGTCGCCAGAAAGTCCTCGCGTATCTTCGGAATACAGCTGCAGCCGCACAGCCAGGTCGCACACTCAAAATGCAGATAGAGGCTGCGGTAGTCCAGATTGATGGTGCCCACAACGCCCCATTTGTCATCGGCAACAAAAGATTTTGCATGGATAAAGCCGGGCGTGTATTCATAGATCTTCACACCGCCCAGCACCAGCTCCTCATAATTGGCCCTTGTCACCGCATGGACATACCGTTTGTCCGGCACATGCGGGGTAATGATCCGCACGTCGACACCGCCTTTGGCAGCGTTGATCAGCGCATTGATCATCTCATCCGAAAGGATCAGATAGGGTGTGGTGATATAGACATAGCGGCTCGCCTTACCGATCATGTTGAGATAGACATTGGCGCCCACCGGCTCATTGTCGAGAGGACTGTCGGCAAAAGGCTGTACATAGCCGTCATCAAAGACGGGTTCCTCCTGATGGACCGAGGGATGGAACTGTCTGAAATCCTCGTCGCAGCCCCGGACGTAATCCCACATGGAAAGAAACATGACTGTCAGATTCCAGACCGCCTCACCTTTCAGCAGAATAGCGGTATCCTTCCAGTGGCCGTGCTTTACATACCCGTTGATATACTCGTCGGCCAGATTGATGCCGCCGGTAAAGGCGGTGTGGCCGTCGATGACACAGATCTTGCGGTGGTCACGGTTGTTGAGCCGCGAGGTCAGCACCGGCACAAAGGGACTGAACCGGGAGGCCTTGATCCCCTCTTTTTCCAGCTGACGGTCATAGCGGTCGGGCAGCGTCATGATACAGCCCACATCGTCATAGAGAAGCCGCACTTCGACCCCTTCTTCTGCTTTGCGGACGAGGATATCATGAATGGCGTTCCACATGACGCCTTGTTCGATAATGAAATATTCAAGAAAGATATAATGCTTTGCTTTTTCCAGTTCTTCCAGCATGCGGGTAAACTTTACTTCACCCATGGGCAGATATTCGACACCTGTGCCCTTGTGGACCGGCGCATATGCCCAGTCACAGATATATCTGCTCTGTACACCGGAAAGGGGGTCTTTTTCTGCAAGCTCATCCAGAACGGAACTGTCGCCCTGCAGCACCTCCATACTGCGCGTCGCGATGGAAGACATCTTTTTCTTCTGATTATCAGAGAGCTTGTTGCTGCCGATGATCACATACAAAAGCCCGCCGAAAACCGGAACAGCCGTCAGCGGGATGATCCACGCGATCTTATAGGCGGGGTCCGATTTGCGGTTGATCAGGCTGACGATGATGACCGTATTGAGAATCAGACTCAGCACATAGAGAACCGGATAGAGCTGCTCAAACCGGAAAAGCATGACAGCCAGGATAGCCAGCTGTGCCAGAAGACTCACGCTGACAATGACCACCCGGCT
>JAFQND010000277.1 GCA_017396055.1 Oscillospiraceae bacterium | reverse complement strand
CCAAGGGAACCGCCAATGCCGACACCCACCATGCCGTAACCGGTAACAGAGGTGCTGCCGGCAACATTAACCTTGTTATAGGGGCCGTAGAAATGCAGCTTGCCGCTGCCGCCCACACCGATCTGGGTCTCCAGATAGCTGGGAACGGGAACCGGCAGGGGATACTCCAGCTTGATCACGCCGGGATATTCCAAATCGGTCAGAGAAGTTTTGATGGTGGCGGTTTCGGCATGGTTCAGTTCGGGGATCTGGTTGATGCCGAAGGAAAGATCGCCCACCCATTCGCCATCCATGGCATCGGTGATGGGAACCACCAGCGTACCTTCGATGAAGACGTCAACGCCGGAGCTCATGGAGCCCACTTCCCAGAAGTCCATGGTGTCGGTTTCGCCCTGTTTCCAGGTGAACTGGATCTTGAGCTGTTCGTTCAAAATGCTGATGTCCGTGGCAAAGGGCACCATGCTGCCAAAGCCCATATCCAGATTCAGGCCGGGAAGGAAGTACAGATTGCTGTCCTCATCGCTTTCGTCGGCAGCGCCAACCTGCTGCTTGCCTTTATCCACCGGCAGGCGGATGTTCAGCTTGCGGATGCTGACAGGGAGCAAATGACGAGCCTCTACCTTCTGGCCGTCATAGGTGCCTTCGGCAACGATATAGATGTCCTCGCCGGGATCAAAGAAGGTGGTAAAGCGGATGCTGTTTACCGTATCATCCTGCAGATCATACTGCTTGTTGCCCTTGCCGTTTACAAGATATACCTGACGGCCTTCTTCGTCGATGTTATTCCAGTCCACCTGGATCTTAACATTCTTGGGGTCGGTATCCTCCTGCCGCAGGGTAACGCTGTCCAGGCGGTTGAGCAGATTGGCCAGGATGCTGTCCTGATACTGGACTGTCTTGAAATAGATCTCACCGGGTGTCTTTTTCTTCAGCCAGATGGTATGGTTGCCTTCGTTGGCAAGATAGACGAAATGGCTGTTATCAAAGTATTCCGGATGAGAAACGATGATGGTGGAAAGACCGGTCTTGTTCAGAAGTTCACTGGAAAAAGCAAACTCGCCCAGTGCGTCGGTCTTGCCCAGTGTTTGTCCGTCGACGCTGACGGTGGCATCACCCAAAAGATACCCCTGCAGGTTTTCCATGGTATAGCCGTATACGGTGACCGTATATTTCTCTTCTTCCCGTTCGGGCAGGACCACTTCAGGGGCAGAGGAGCCCACCAGCGTGCCGACGCCCAGCAGCGGGGGCGTACGGCAGATACCGAGGGAGGAAGGGTAAACCAACGTGCCGTTAAACTGGCAGGACTCCGGCGTCAGTTTGTTTACATTGCCGCCCAGACCGCCGATGACTACCGAACCGCGGCTCTCTTCTCTGGGAAGCTGGAGCACGCCGGTGATGGAGCCGTCTACTATGCAGCTGCCTGCCTGGATCGTTTTGCTGGAGGAGGCCAGCAGTCCGCCCAGGCAGACAAAGTGGTTGGAGATCAGATCTTCGTAATAGTCAGCGGTGGACGAGGCGGACACATTGCCCTCTACGCGGCAGTTGTCGAAGATCATATCTTCAGCAGCTTCGCCGACCAGACCGCCTGCATACAGGTTAAAGCAGTGTTTTCGGCTTACGGAAAGGCCTCTGGAAACACAGTCTGTCATCTGACCTTCCATAAAGCCTGCAATACCGCCAATGTAGTCAGACTGAGAGCCCTCTTCCCAAATGTCATAGGTGCGGGAGTTGCGGATCTGTTTTTCCACGATACATCCGCTGATGGTACCGCTCATTTCACCTGCGATACCGCCCATACAGTGGGCATCAAAGAAGTAACCGCCCAAATACCGGTTTGCATGTTCACCGGTACAGCTGGTACTGCCGGTCACGTTGCCGTTAAAGGTACAGTTTTTGATGACGCCCGAACGGGAGCCGCCAATGCCGCCCACGATCTCACCGCCGACGGTGCCCGTTACCGTGCAGTTTTCCACCGTGCCGGAGCCATCACCGACGATGCCGCCCACATAGCCGTCCAGACCCATCACATCGCCCGTAACATAGCAGTCCCTGATCGTACCGGACATGTAACCTGCAATGCCGCCCAGTGCAGAGTCATCACGGCCGCGGCCGGATACCGAGGCCTTTACGTAACAGTTTCGGATAATGCCTGTTGCGCTGGCAGCCAGACCGCCGCCGCCGTCATAGGCATCACGCATATCACCTAAGAAGCAGCAGTCCTGCATGGCCAGCGTATCGGCACTGCCCAAGAGACCGCCTACGTGACCATAAGCATAAGCATCAGGATCTGCCGGGTCGATGCACAGTGTACCGTCCGACCAACAGCTGTAGATGGCAGCATTTTCGGAAGAACATACCAGACCGCCCATAAAAACGTTGTTGCCGGATGCCTGCAGATCCACACTGGCGCAGCATTCGCCTAAAACCAGGTCAGATGCACTGGAAATCAGGCCGCCTGCGCTGCAATCAGACATTTCCATGCTGCCGGTGGCAGTGCAGCGGGTCATAATCACTTCCCCGGTGCTGGAACCCAGGATGCCGCCGGCAGAAACCTTGCCGTCGCTGACCAAATCCACACGGGAGACACAGTTGTTGAAGGTCATGTCTTTACCACTGCCCACCATGCCGGCAAAGGTTCCGCCGGATGTGTTTACCAGCGATACATCGGTTTCACAGTCCCAAATGGACAGAGTCTCCGAAGCTTTGCCCACAAGGCCGGCGACATGCAGTTTTTGTTCACCGGTGTGCGTAATGGAGACCTCAGCTCGGCACTGACTGATTTCATCGTAACCGTTGCCGATCAGACCGCCAAGGGTTTGTTCTGCTTCTTCGTTGGAAATCACCTTCAGTGCGCTGCTGCAGTTTGAGATGGTAACAAAGGTTTCGCCGTCATTTTCCTCAATGCTGCCCAGAAGACCGCCCATGGTTTTTCCGCCCAATGTCAGATTGGCGCGGCAGTCGGAAAACTTCGAAATGCCGTCGTTGGAAGAGTAGTGTTCGTATGTTTCACCGTGAAGACCGCCGGCAGTATCGCCGGAGACGGTGCCTGCGGCAACACAGTTTTCAAAGGTTCCGTTACCGGTGCCCAAAAGGCCGCCGGCAACCGAATGACGATAGGGAGAGACGCCTTCGGTCAGATAGACACTTCCAATGGTACCGTAGTTTGCGCAGTCGGTAAAGGTCATATAGTTGTCGTAATCTGCAATACCCATCAGACCGCCGGAGACACCGCCGGAAACGACACCGTTATGAATACAGCGGATGAAGCCGCTTTCCTTACTGTCGGCATAGCCTACCAGACCGCCCATCTGAGCATTCACTTCCAGTTCTTTCGCTTGGATGATGGAGCCCGAAGCCAAACAGTCAGAGATCATGAAGGGACCGGAAAAACTGGATACCAATCCGCCGCTGCCCATGGCTGCATAGATGCTCTCGGAAGTTTCCAGATCACTGTCAGCAAGGCAGTGCTGGATGATGGCCGTTTCATCGGAAACCCGGGCATTACCTAGCATACCACTGACGCCGCCCTTGCTGACCTTCAGCATACCTTCGCTGCGGCAGTTGACCATTTCTAAAGAGTCTGTATAGAACTGACGGACAAAACCAGCGAAATAGGCATCCGGGTGGGTGACCTCCGCCACCAGAGAACCGTTAAAAAGACAGTCCTTCAGGCATAGCGCTGAGGTGCTTCCATAGTTTGGTGCGTAGTCTGCAAAGCCACTGTATCCATCCAGAACGCCTTCTGCATCACCGGAGGAAACACAACGTAAAAAGGTCGTCGTGCCGCTCTGGCTCAGACCGGCAAGGCCGCCCACACGTTCTCCTCCGGATTCGTAATGGAGAAGGGAAATGTCCACATCGGACAAACAGTCGGTCATGGCAATACTGCTGCAGGAAACCTTTCCGAACATGCCGCCAATATAATCATAATAGGCGGAAGAGCCTTCATAGGTATCTAGATCAAAACTGCCGCGGACGGCACAGTCCTGCACAGTCACATTGCCGGAGCAGTTGACGGAACCCACAAAGCCACCCAGATAGCTTGAAATGGTCTCACCGGTGGATGAGAAAATATGGACATTGTCCAAGACGCAGTTTTCCAGCACGAGATGATCGGAGACCGAAGCGGCAAGGGCACCGGTATACGTCGCGCCGCTGGCATCGTCATAGCTTGCAACATCAATGGAAACATCCGATAAAATCAGATTGCGTGCGGTCAAACCATACACGGAGTAGATCAGACCCTGCCATCTGGCATAGCCATCCATCGTCAGACCGGAAATGGTGTGCCCCTGTCCGTCCAGCGTGATGCTCACATAGCTATCTGTCTCGATGGGGGTCCAGTTGCTGCCCGAAAGATCGATATCTGCGGTCAGAACAAAGCTGCCGCCGGCAGACATTTTCTGAAGATCGTCCGCACTTGCGATCGCGGTCGCATCTTCTGCAGGAGCCGATACTTCTGCCAGAAGCTTTCCTTGTTCAGGAAAGGCTTTCAGCGGTGCACTGGGCTTTTTCAAAAAGCCGTCACTTCGCACCTTCGGAAGATCACCGCTCAGTTCGTTTATAAAGTCATCGGTATCTGTCTTGGGCAGTGAAACATCGCTGTCCAAAAAGATCCCCGACGCCTCAGGCAATTCATTGTTGACTTCGGTCATAAAGTCAAATGAATCACCTGCTGCATAGGAGAACGGTGCGGCAGACAGCACCAGTATGACTGCCAAAAGAAGGCTGATAAGACGTTTTTTCATAAGAAATTCCTCCCGAATCATCAGGGTTCTTGCATAAAATCAGTATACTACAAAAAGGCGAACTGCCGCAAGTGCCTGTTCAGCGAACCAATATAAATAAAGTGATCCCGGAAGAAAAACGGGATCGCGCTGGGTGTCTTTCTCAAATGTGTCTTACAAGAACGGCAGATCGAAGCAGCGCAGGATTTTTTGGATCGCCAAGAAAATGCTGAAACGGATGGAGACCAGTGTAGTTCCGGCAGACATTGTGGACACCGTCAATAAAAAGGCCTTCCGGCGGGAGCAAAAGGTCGATTTCCTCTTGAAAGCCCGGGGGAAAGGGCGGTATAATAGAACAAAGACAACCCTTTCACCGGAGACAAGGAGGAACCCTTATGCAGGAAACCAGACCCTATCTGCCCTGGCAGCTGGTCAATGACTTCATGATCGACGTGTTCAAGGCCTATGGCGTACCCGAGGAGGACGCCCGCATCTGTGCCGACGTACTGCTGGAATCCGACCGCCGGGGCATCGAAAGCCACGGCTGCAACCGCTTCAAGCCCATCTATCTGGATCGCATCAAGAACGGCACCCTGCTGCCTGTGACTGAGATCGAGATCGTGAAGGAGACTCCCACCACCGTGGTGATGGATGCCCACAATGGTATGGGTATGGTCGCCAGCTATCGCATGATGGAGATGCTCATCGAAAAGGCCAAGGTCTATGGTATGGCCGGCGGCACGATCATGAACTCCACCCATT
>JAFQND010000276.1 GCA_017396055.1 Oscillospiraceae bacterium | reverse complement strand
TATGGTATCCCGGAGTTCCGTCTGCCCAAATCCATTGTCGGACGGGAGATCGACGGGCTGAAAGCCATGGGTGTCGAGATCCTCTGCAACATGGTCATCGGCAAGGTCCTGACCGTCGACGAGCTGTTCGAGGACGGCTATGAGGCGGTGTTCATCGGTTCGGGCGCAGGTCTGCCCCGGTTTATGGGCATTCCCGGCGAAAGCCTCAAGGGCGTTTATTCCGCCAACGAGTTCCTCACCCGCATCAATCTGATGAAGGCATACAAAGAAGGCTCCCATACCCCCATCGCCTGCGGAAAAAAGGTCGCCGTTGTGGGCGGCGGCAATGTCGCCATGGACGCCGCAAGATGTGCCAAGCGTCTGGGCGCCGAGGAAGTCTATATCGTCTACCGCCGGGGTATGGCCGAGCTGCCTGCCCGTAAGGAAGAGGTGGAACACGCCGAGGAGGAGGGCATCATCTTCAAGACCCTGACCAACCCGATCGAGGTGCTTGGCGATGAAAACGGTTTTGTGCGCGGCATGACCTGCGTGGAGATGGAGCTGGGCGAGCCGGACGCGAGCGGACGCCGCCGTCCCGTCGTAAAGGAGGGCAGCGAGTTCACTCTGGACGTGGATACGATGATCATGTCCATCGGCACCAGCCCCAACCCCCTGATCCGTTCCACCACCCCCGGTCTTGACACCGACCGCCACGGCTGCATCATCGTCAGGGACGATTCCGGCCTCACCACCCGCGAGGGCGTTTTTGCCGGCGGAGACGCGGTCACCGGTGCGGCTACGGTCATCCTCGCCATGGGAGCGGGCAAATCTGCTGCCATCGCCATCGATGAGTACATCATGGGAAAATAAAGGAAAACTGAATACTTTTTGTCGAAACCTCTCTGTATTATACGGGGAGGTTTCGTTTTTACCGATAGAACACCGCACGACCGGCAAAGGTAAACCTTGAAGCGAAACCGGAAGGGATTGACGATCAAAGCTTAACATGACAACGTTTAATCTCGATACAGTTTACAGCCCTGTTTGGGTGGGGCTTACTTCACTTTTATTGGACGATAAAAGTGAAGCGAAAAGCGTCTCGGAGGGGACACCCCTCCGATCTTCCCCGAGCGCGTGCATCGTTGCAGAAAACTGTCAGGATATACCCGCGACTGGCGCCCGGCGTCAGGAAGTCTACCTCGCCCAGGGAAAGTATGGGCAAAAGAAGGGCAGGCCGGTTGCGACGTTCCTGTATAGCGGGTTCCACGCCGTTCTCACGGTATACAAGCTGTTTTTGTGCGCTCTCTTTCCCCGTTTTCACATCTCAATCGGTAGATTCTTGCAATATTTCATATCCATGTTATAATAAGTTCATACGACAACTGTTTTCGGAGGAGACCTTATGAATAACCTTATCGTCAGTATGAACGCTGTTCTGCCGCTGATGCTCTGTATGGCAGCGGGCTATCTTTTCCAGCGCATCGGTCTGGGCGACCCGGATTTCTATTCCAAATGCAACAAGCTCTGCTTCAAGACCTTCCTGCCCATTATGCTGTTCGTCAACATCTATGATTCCGATCTGGATGCCGCGTCGGATCCCTGGTTCTTTGTTTACGCGCTGGCCGGTGTACTGGCGATCTTTCTGATCTGTATGTTCCTGATCCCGAAACTGGTCAAAGAAGACGGCCGCCGTGCCGTATTGATCCAGGGTATCTTCCGGTCGAACTATGTGCTCTTCGGCGTACCGGTGGCGGTAAACCTCTACGGTTCGGAACATTCCGCTCCCGCCGCTCTGCTGGCTGCCGCCGCAGTACCCATGTTCAACGTGCTGGCGGTTATCGCGCTGGAGTATTATTCCCCCACCAAAAAGGGCCTGAAGTCGGTGCTGATCGGCATCGCGAAAAACCCGCTGATCTGGGGCGCGGTCATCGGCCTTCTGGCCAAGGCAGTCAATCTTCAGCTGCCGCAGGGCATCTATAAAGGCATCGCCGACATGGGCAAAATGGCTTCTCCGCTGGCGCTGGTGGCGCTGGGCGCGACCTTTAAATTCACCGCCGTCCGCAAAAATCTGCGGGATCTGTCCATCGGCGTCATCGGCCGTATTGCGGCTGTACCGCTGCTGCTTCTGCCGGTGGCAGTGCTGCTGGGATTCAGGGATGTACAGCTCGCCTCGCTGCTGATCCTGTTTGCTTCTCCCACCGCGGTCTCCTCCTATACCATGGCTGCCGCCTACGGCCACGACTCTGAGCTGGCCGGCCAGCAGGTGGTCTTTACCAGTATCTGTTCGCTCTTCTCGGTCTTTGTCTGGATCTGGCTTTTCAAAGGAATGGGACTGATCTGATCATTTTCCCATGCGAAAAATCCCCTTCTGCGGCGTAAAATAACCATCAACCGATATGGAGGTCAACATTATGGCAATCGTTCATGAAGGAGCCAATTCCGCCAAATACAAAATCGAACAATATGTGCAGCAGTATATCGACGAACAGACCGAACTCAATCAGAAGTATTACCAGGAAAGTCTGGACGAGCGTCCCCGCGAGGTACGAAGATGCTGGATCACCGTGGCGGTCTGTGCCGTTGTGCTGCTGGTGCTGATCCTGAACCCGGGTATCGTGAACACCTGTAAAGTGGCGGTCAAGGACGGCCTCGACCGGTTTGCCGAGTGGCTGGTGGGCTTTGATATCTTCTTCGGCGCAGAAAAGGGCGGCATTCTGGGATTTCTGATGGATATCGTCCGGCTGGTGGTCTATCTGGTCATGCGTACCATCGTGGGCACCGTGATCCACCTGCTTGCCTCGGTGGCGAAATTCCTGACGGCTGTTCTGATGTATGCCCTGCCGGTTGTTGTGGCGGGATTCTGTCTGTTCAACATCTCCGGCGGAGACCCGATGGGTCCCATGGCTCCTCCCACCCGTGCCGATGTCATGGATAATCTTCCCGAAGAGCTGGAGATCGACAGAGTCGGTATGGAGGGCGAGGAACTGGCGCTGTGGGCCATCAAAAACAAGCTGGACAACAGCTTTCATATCTATACCAACCTGCGGGTGCCCTATGACGGCGAAAAAAGTGAGACCGATATGATTGTTGTGGGCCTCAACGGCGTGACGATCATCGAGGTCAAAAACTATAAACACTCCATCACCGGCGACCTTTCGGACAAGGAACTGGTCCAGCAGCACACCTCCCACGGACAGACCCACCGCAAGACCTTCTATAATCCGGTCAAACAGGTCGGCACCCACGTCTACCGCACCGCCAACTATCTGCGCCGGGTCTGCAAAGGCGTTCAGGTAAACTGCTGTGTCTTCTTTGTCAATCCCAAGTGCAGCGTCTCGCTGACCGACCGCACCGGCATCGGCGCAAAATGTCCCGTTTTTGTGGGCAATGACCCGAGACTCATCCCCTATATCCTCGCCGGCAGCGGCTGTCACTTCTCCGATGACGATTACAAAAACGTCCTCTGGGAGCTGGAGAAGCTCGTTTAAAACCATGCGCACTTTCACTGCTTTCGCTTACAAAAATTTCCGGCTCATAATTCTTTTGTTCCTGCGTAAACTAGCTACTGCCGCGGCGGAAACGCTCCGGCAAGGCATACAACGCGAAAAAAGGAGAAAAGATTATGAAGTCCAATAACAATATCGTCGTCCCCGAAGCCAAGGAAGCCATGGATCGCTTCAAGATGGAAGCCGCAAACGAAGTCGGTGTTCCTCTCAAGGAGGGTTATAACGGCGACCTGACCTCCCGCCAGGCCGGTTCCATCGGCGGCCAGATGGTCAAGAAGATGATCGAAAGCTACGAAAGTTCCATCAAATAACCCCGCGGCTGCAGGTCCGAAAGGATCTGCGGCTGTTGTTTTTACGGCGGGAATATGCTATACTGTTTTCAGCTGAAAATCATCTTCCGGCCAAGCGCCGGCTTTGAGAGGTGCGTCTTTTGTCTAAACAGATCTGGAAACCCGGCGCGCTGCTGGCGCCGGTGCCGCCCGCGCTGGTCACCTGCGGAACAGTCGAATCGCCCAATGTGCTGACGGTCGGCTGGACCGGTATTCTCGCCACCCACCCTGCCATGACTTATGTTTCCATCCGTCCCGAGCGATATTCCTATCCGCTGATCAAAGAGGGCGGATGTTTCGTCATCAACCTGCCCACCCGCCGGCTTGCAAAGGCCGCCGACTTCTGCGGCGTCCGCTCCGGAAGAGATGTGGATAAATTTGCCCACTGCGGTCTCACCGCGCTGGAGGCTTCGACCGTTTCGGCGCCGGTGCTGGGCGAGAGCCCGGTCAATATCGAGTGCCGGGTCAAAGAGGTCATCGAGCTGGGAAGCCATCATATGTTCCTGGCCGAGATCACAGCCATCCAGGTGGATGACGGGCTGGTGGACGAAAACGGCCGGCTCTGTCTGGACAAGGCGGAGCTGATCGCCTATGCCCACGGGGAGTATTATGCCCTGGGCGAAAAGCTGGGCACCTTCGGCTGGTCGGTAAAGAAGAAAAAGAAAAAGCATAAGCCGAAGGGAAAGTAAGCAGAATTTCGGAAGGCTCCCCTGACAAGGGAGCCTTTATAATCGTACCCTAAGCCTCATTTTACCTCTTTCCGGTGCATTCCGGTGCGGAAACGACAATTTTTCCGAAAAACTTGACAGAACAAATGTTTTGGTATAAATTAGTAGTATAAGGAAGTTTCTTAGAGGAGGTAAATTATGACCCGGAAAAGTTTTATGTTTTATATGGACTATCTCGAACCGCTGGAAGAACTGAACGACAAAGATTTCCGGCGGGTGATTACGGCGATGATCCGCCTGGCAATGGACGACCCCACCGAAGAACTCAAAGGCCGGGCAAAGGTCGCCTTCGGATTCATTCGCCCCCAGATGCAGCGGGACTTTGAGAAGTATGAAGAGCGCTGCCGCAAAAACCAGGAAAACGCCCGAAAGGGAGGCGTTGCCCGTGCCCAGCTGATGGCTGCCGATCGGCAGCGTTTGGCAGCGATGGCTGCCGATACAGATACAAAGACAGATACAGAAACAGATACAAAAACAGATACAAAGGCAAAGGCAGAAGCAAAAACAGCTGCAAAGACAGAAACAGACGCAGAAAAAGAAACAGCTGCCTGTGCGGACGCATCGATGGCTCCGCCCGAGGGCTTTGAAGAACTCTGGTTTGATGACATTCCCCTGCCGGGGGACGAGAATGTTCCGCCCGAGCCGGAACTGCCCCTGCCTGTGACGCAGGAAGAATCTTTTTCTTTGGCAGAGGAGCGGGAGCCTGCCTTTACAAGACCCACCCTTCAGCAGGTGAGGGACTATTGCCGGGAGAGAAACAGCCCCGTCGATCCCGGACGGTTCTATCACTATTACAGCGCGCGGAACTGGTGTACCGGCGGCAGTGAGATCAGGGACTGGCGGGCCGCCCTGCGGTCGTGGGAGGATAAAGAGCGCCGTCCTCTGCCGCCAAAGCGGGAGACAAGCTATGACGGTGCGGCCTTTGATGCTCTGTGGCTGGAACTGCCGCCCGAGACAGCAGAGCCTTTTTATACGGCTACATAAAAACCCCCCTCCCGGGATGGGAGGAGGGATGGATGCCGTACAGCTGTCCGATAAACCACAACCCCTCCGGTGCTTCGCACCACCTCCCCTGTATAAGGGGAGGCTTTGGCGAGGTGGCTTAACGGGCAGATTTTTATAAGAGCAGCATCAACAGCTTCTATTACAGCAGAAGCATCAGTGTGCCTACCGTCATCGCTCAACCTCTCGGTTGAGCTGCAAGAATGCTTCGTCATTCCAGACACGCCCTACGGGCTTAGTCTGCGCGTGGTACTCTTAACAAAAAACGTCGATAGGCTCCCCTGTGTAAGGGGAGCTGCCGAACATAGTGAGGCTGAGGGGTTGTGACCTGCCAAAACCGGTAAAATTATCTTGCCAGGGCAAATGACGAAAGTCCCCGATACGCTCCCTTCGGGAGCTTAATCTGCAAGAATGTCTCGAAGTCTTCCGACTTCGCCCTAACCGCTTCGCGGTTGGATGGACGGCATTCTTGCGCGTGGCGCCTCTGTTTCAGGCGGTGCGAAGCACCGGAGGGGCTGTGACCTATTAAAACGTTATGCAGT
>JAFQND010000275.1 GCA_017396055.1 Oscillospiraceae bacterium | reverse complement strand
GGTGGCTTTGGCATTTCCTGCCTCTTCGGCGAGGGAGAGAGCATCGACGACGGTCAGGTCAACGCCCATGGCGCGAAGCTTGCCGGCGATATCCTCGGGATATTTTGCCGCACCGGTGATAACGGGCATGGGAGCGATCTTCTGGTCATTGACGACCAGCTTGCCGCCCTTTTTCAGATACTGGACATAGCGGGCACCTTCCAGCAGTTCAAAAGAGATGATCAGGTCGGCTTCGCCCTCGTTGACCACGGGAGACCATACCTTCTCATCGGAGTATTTGACATAGGTGACGACCGAGCCGCCGCGCTGGGACATGCCGTGGACCTCGGAAACTTTGACGTCATAGCCTGCGGACATGACAACATTGCCCAGAAGCTTGGAGGCCAGCAGACTTCCCTGGCCGCCGACGCCGACGATCATGATATTCTTGTTCATTCTGCTCTCCTCCTTACTTTTCGATGGCGCCGAAACCGCACAGGTCGGCACAGAGGCCGCAGCCGACACACTGGGTGTTGTCGATCACAGCTTTGCCGTCGACGACACTGATGGCAGGGCAGCCCAGCTTGAGGCAGGCTTTGCAGCCGCGGCACTTGTCGCTGTCCACCTTGAGAGCGGGGGCATGCTTGACATATTTCAGCAGCGCGCAGGGACGGCGGCTGATGATGACAGAGGGTTCTTTGACAGCCAGTTCTTCCTTGACGGCAGCCATGGTCTCCTTCAGGTCATAGGGGTCGACCACGC
Organism: Oscillospiraceae bacterium; assembly: GCA_017396055.1. Lineage (GTDB taxonomy): Bacteria > Bacillota > Clostridia > Oscillospirales > Ruminococcaceae > Faecivivens. The sequence goes on along the minus strand of JAFQND010000275.1, from coordinate 2,515 downwards.
GGACACGGTTGATGCCGATGGCTTCACAGACCTTTTCCAGGCTGACTTTGGCACAGGGATCGCCCTTGAGAGTCATACCGGTGGTGGGGTTCTGCTGATGGCCGGTCATGCCGGTGATGGAGTTGTCCACGATAATGACGGTGGAGATGCCCTGGTTATAGGCAATGTTGGTCAGGCTGGTGATACCGGAATGCATGAAGGTGCTGTCGCCGATGACTGCCACGGATTTCGCTGCGGACTCCTCTCCCCTTGCGGTGTTGAAGCCGTGGAGAGCAGAGATGGAAGCGCCCATGCAGATGGTGGTGTCCATGGCATTGAGCGGTGCGGAAGCGCCGAGGGTATAACAGCCGATGTCGCCGGATACGGTGACCTTCAGCTTATTCAGCACATAGAACAGACCGCGGTGGGGACAGCCGGCACACATGACGGGAGGGCGGACAGGAACATCTTCACCGAAGGTATAGGTGGGCTCGGAGGGACCTTTCATCTTCTCGGCGATCAGTTTCTGGGAGAATTCATCGATCCAGGGGAAGAGTTCCTTGCCGATGACCTTGACGCCGATCTTGCGGCAGTGGGTCTCGATGATATCGTCCAGTTCCTCGATGACATAGAGGGTCTCGACCTTTTCGGCAAAGTCCTTGATCAGCTTTACGGGCAGAGGATTGACCATACCCAGCTTGAGATAGCTTGCCTCGTCACCCCAGACTTCGCGGGCGTACTGATAGGTGGTGCCGGCGGCGATGATGCCGACTTTGGTACCGCCCATGATGACCTGGTTGAGAGGAGAAGTCTCAGCCAGCTCGGCAAGAGCCTTCTGACGGGCTTCGACTTTGGGGTGCTTTTTCTTGGCAAAGCCGGGGACCATGACATACTTGGAAGCGTCCTTGACGTATTCCTTCAGGGGCAGCTCTTCGCGGTCGGTGGTCTCCACCAGGCTCTGGGAATGGGCGATGCGGGTGGAAGTGCGGAAGAGAACGGGAGTATCGTACTCCTCGGAGATCTCATAGGCAGCTTTGATGTAGGCGATGCACTCGGCGGAATCGGAGGGCTCCAGCATGGGCAGCTTGGCTGCGATGGCATAGTGGCGGGAGTCCTGTTCGTTCTGGGAGGAATGCATGCCGGGGTCATCGGCCACGGCAAGGATCATACCGGCGTTGACACCGGTATAGGATGCGGTAAAGATGGGGTCAGCGGCCACGTTGAGACCAACGTGCTTCATGGCGCAGAAGGAGCGGCGGCCGCCGATGGCTGCACCGATGGCGACTTCGCAGGCTACCTTTTCGTTGGGAGCCCACTCGGCGTATACCTCAGGATAGGTGGCAAGATATTCGGTGATCTCGGTACTGGGGGTGCCGGGATAGCTGGAGGCAACGGCACATCCGGCTTCATACAGACCGCGGGCAACCGCTTCGTTGCCCAGCATCAGTTTCTTCAAGATGATCAATCCTTTCGGAAATTATACTTATTTCGTATTTCTCAGGTCGACAATGCGCTTGGCTTTGCCCTGGAACCGTTCGATGGACTTGGGTTCACAGAGGGTGACCTTGGCCTGGATGCCCAGAACCGTCTTCAGGTCAGCCACGACCTTATGCTGCAGGGATTCCAGCTGGCCGTAGTTGTCCAGCAGGCTGCCGTCGGTCAGTTCCACCTTGACCTCGAGAGTATCGAAATAGCCTTCGCGGCGGACGATCAGCTGGTAATGGCCGGCAACATGGGGCTCGGTCATCAGGACGCTTTCGATCTGGGTCGGGAAGATATTGACGCCGCGGATCTTGAGCATGTCGTCGCTGCGGCCCATGGGCTTGGCCATACGGGCGAAGGTGCGTCCGCACTTGCAGGGCTCATAGTCGATGGTGGTCAGGTCCTTGGTGCGGTATCTCAGCAGGGGGATGCCTTCCTTGGTTAGAGTGGTGACGACCAGTTCGCCGACGCCGTCGGTGACCTTATCGCCGGTATTGGGATCGATCAGCTCGGGCAGGAAGTGGTCTTCGTTGATATGCATGCCGCAGCGGTAGATACATTCGCCGGAAACGCCTGGGCCGCAGAGTTCGCTCATGCCGTAGTTGTCGGTGGCAAAGACGTTGAAGCCCTTTTCGATCTGCTCGCGCATTTCGGGCGTACAGCCTACAGAGCCAAAGAGACCCAGACGGAGCTTGAGCTTGTCCAGAACGCCCTTTTCGCGGGCGACCTCACTCATATAAAGCGCATAGGAGGGGGTGCTGACCAGTGCGGTGACGCCCAGGTCTTCCAGCATCATGACCTGTTTTTCGGTGTTGCCGCTGGAGATGGGGATAACGGTGGCGCCGATCTTTTCAAGGCCGTAATGAAGGCCCAGTGCGCCGGTAAACAGACCGTAACCGAAGGAGATCTGTACGATATCCTCGTCAGTGGCGCCGGCAGCGGTGACCAGACGTGCCACACAGTCGGACCAGTTGTCCAGATCGTTTTTGGTATAACCGACGACGGTGGGCTTGCCGGTGGTACCGGAAGAAGCATGTACACGGACGATATCCTT
>JAFQND010000274.1 GCA_017396055.1 Oscillospiraceae bacterium | reverse complement strand
ATGGCCAAGAAGGGCCTGATCTACCGCGGCCTGAAGCCTGTTTACTGGTGCGCACAGTGCGGCACTGCTCTGGCTGAAGCTGAGATCGAATACGCAGAGGATCCCTGCGATTCCATCTATGTAAAATTCCAGGTCACCGACGACAAGGGCATCTTTGCCAACATGGGCATCGATAAATCCGATGTTTACTTCGTCATCTGGACCACCACCACCTGGACCCTGCCCGGAAACCTGGCTATCTGCCTGGGACCCGACTTCGACTACACCCTGGTCAAAGCCAACGGCGAGTACTATGTCATGGCCGAATATCTGGTTCCCGGCGTTATGGAAGCCGCAGGCATCTCTGAGTATGAGACTGTCGGCCTGTTCAAGGGTGCCGATCTGGAGCTGATGAGCGCCGCTCATCCCTTCCTCGACAGACAATCCCTCGTCATCGTCGGCGACCATGTCACCCTGGAAAGCGGTACCGGCTGTGTTCATACCGCTCCTGGCTTTGGTGTCGAAGACTTTGATGTATGCAAGAAATATCCTCAGATCGAGATCGTTGTTCCTGTCGATGCCGAAGGCCGCCAGACCGCAGACGCCGGTCAGTTTGCCGGTCTGAAGATCCTCGACTCCAACGCTCCCATCGTTGAACAGCTCAAGAGCACCGGAAACCTGTTTGCTCTGCAGAAGATGGTCCATCAGTATCCTCACTGCTGGCGCTGCAAACTGCCTGTCATGTTCCGCGCCACCGAACAGTGGTTCTGCTCTGTTGATGCGATCAAGGACGATGCCGTCAAGGCTATCGAAGATGTTCAGTGGATCCCCGAATGGGGCGAGGACCGTATCAAGAGCATGGTCATCGCAAGAAACGACTGGTGCATCTCCCGTCAGCGCCGCTGGGGTGTTCCGATCCCCATCCTGTACTGCAAGGATTGCGGCAAATCCATCATCGATGACGTTACTGTCAAGGCTATCTCCGATCTGTTCCGCGCCGAAGGTTCCGATGCCTGGTATATCAAGAAGCCCGCAGAGTTCCTGCCCGCTGATTATGCATGCGAGTGCGGCTGCAAGGAATTCACCCAGGAACAGGATATTCTGGACGTATGGTTCGACTCCGGCGTCAGCCACACCGCTGTCATGGAACAGAACCCCAACCTCACCTGGCCTGCCGACCTGTATCTGGAAGGTGCTGACCAGTACCGCGGCTGGTTCCAGTCTTCTCTGCTGACCTCTGTTGCCTGCGGACGTCCCGCTCCCTATAAAGCTGTCTGCACCCACGGCTGGGTCGTCGACGGTGAAGGCAAGGCTATGCATAAGTCTCTGGGCAACGGTATCGACCCCTCCGAGATCACCGAACAGTACGGCGCAGACATCCTGCGTCTGTGGGTCGCTTCTTCCGACTATCATGCCGATATCCGCATCTCCAAGGAGATCCTCAAACAGCTGAGCGAAGCTTACCGTAAGATCCGCAACACCGCCCGTTATATCCTGGGCAACCTGAACGGCTTTGATCCCAACACCGACCGTGTTTCTATCGAGGAACTGACCGAACTGGATAAGTGGGCCATGAGCCGTCTGGACGAAGTCATCGCCAAGGCCAAAGTCGGCTATGATGCCTTTGATTTCCATGTTGCCTTCCATGCTATCCACAACTTCTGTGTTGTTGACATGTCCTCCTTCTATCTGGACATCATCAAAGACCGTCTCTACTGTGAAAAGAAGGACAGTGTTGCCCGCCGTGCAGCTCAGACTGCCATGTACGACATTCTGTCCGCTCTGACCAGACTGGTCGCTCCCATCCTGGTCTTCACCGCTGAAGAGATCTGGCAGCACATCCCTGCCTGTGAAGGTCTGGATATGGAAAGCGTCTTCTACAACGATATGCCCGAACAGACCGGCATCACCGTTGCTGATCCTGCCCTGTGGGAGACCCTGGCTGCCGTCCGCATGGATGTTCAGAAAGCTCTCGAGCTGAAGCGCGCGTCCAAAGAAATCGGCAAATCCCTCGAGGCCCAGGTTGTTCTGACCTGCTCTGACGAACTGTATGAGACTCTGGCTCCCGTATCCGAAATGCTGCCCGATCTGTTCATCGCTTCTCAGGTTGTCGTTGAAAAGGGCGACGCCGGCGAGCTGCAGGGCGAGGCCGAAGGTCTCTTCGTCACCGTAGTCCGCGCCGAAGGCGACAAGTGCGACCGCTGCTGGAAGTTCGACTTCACCGTCGGTTCCGACGCTGAGCATCCCACTCTCTGCGCCCGCTGCGCAGCTGCTGTACGCTGATTTTTGCCCATTTAAGCCGGGAAGTTCACTTCCCGGCTTATGCTGGGTTTATGCCCCTCTGAAAGGAGAGCCTATGCTGCCTTATCTCGCGCTGCTTCTGTCGACCGTTCTGGTCGTCATCGACCAGCTCCTGAAGATCTGGGCTCTGCACAGTCTTCGCCCGATCGGCACTTATCCCATCATCGAAGAGATCTTTCATTTCACCTATGTCGAAAACCGCGGGGCCGCTTTTGGCATGATGTCCGGTCAGCAGTGGCTGTTGGTCTGGGTCACCGCTGCTGTACTTCTGCTGATCGTGCTGCTGATGATCACCGGCAAGGTGAAAGATCTGTTTCCTCTCTTTACCCTCGCTGTCATTCTGGGCGGCGGTGTCGGCAATCTGATCGACCGGGTATACCGCGGATTTGTTGTAGACTATATCCACGTAAAAGTGATCAACTTTGCTGTTTTCAATTTCGCCGATATCTGTGTCACCTGTGGCACGATCGTGCTGATGTTCTGGATCCTGTTCTTTATGAAGGACGAAAAGGCCGAAAAGAAATGACCCGGGAGGATCTATGCTGCAAATAACCGTTACACCGGAACAGGCCGGCCACCGGCTGGACCAGTTCCTTTCCGAATTTCTTCCTGATAAGACCCGTTCGGCCATCCAGAAAATGATTGAAGACGGGCTGGTCACTGCCGACGGCAAAAAAGCTGCCAAAAACCTCAAACTCAAAGCCGGTGTCACCGTCACGGTGGAAGAGCCGGAACCCGAAGAGCTGGAGCTCCAGCCGGAAGACATTCCCCTTCCCGTTGTCTATGAAGACGATGACCTTCTGGTCGTCAACAAGCCCAAGGGCATGGTCGTCCATCCCGCACCGGGCAATTATTCCGGCACCATGGTCAACGCTCTGCTCTTTCACTGCAAAGATTCTCTCTCCGGTATCAACGGCGTCATCCGCCCCGGTATCGTCCACCGGATCGACAAAGACACTTCGGGTCTTCTGATCGTCGCCAAAAATGACCGGGCTCATCAGGGCCTCGCCGAACAGATCCATGAGCACAGCTTCGACCGCATCTATGAAGCGGTGGTCTATGGCAATGTCAAAGCCGACACCGGTACCGTCCGCGCCTGGATCGGACGTCATCCGCAAGACCGCAAGAAAATGGCGATCCACGCCGATAATGCCCCCGGTGCAAGAGATGCTGTCACCCACTATGAGGTCATTGCCCGCTATCCGGGCTTTACCCATATCCGCTGCCGGCTCGAGACCGGCCGCACCCATCAGATCCGTGTTCATATGGCCTCCATCGGCCACCCCGTGGCAGGTGACCCGGTCTACGGACCGAAAAAGGTACTGACCCAGCTGAACGGTCAGTGTCTCCATGCAAGATCCATCGCATTTACCCATCCCGTCACCGGCAAACGCATCAGCTGTGACAGCGTTCTTCCTCCGGAGTTCCGTACCTTCCTTCGCAAACTGAGAAGCGAAGCAGGCGGCTCCGCCAAACCGCTCTCCGGTCTTTTGCTCGCCGTGGACTGCGACGGAACGATCCTTCGCAACGACAAGACCCTCTCCGCCAGAAGCATTGACGCCGTCAGACGTTTCCGCGCACTGGGCGGTGCATTTACTATCGCCACCGGCCGGTCTGTCCCCGCTGCGATGCCTGTGCTGAACGCACTTGATGTCGATATGCCCGTTGTGCTTTACAACGGCGCCATGGTCTATGACCCCACCGACAGTTCCATCCTCTGGGAGATCGGTCTGCCGGAACAGACCAAGGCTCTCCCCGAAAAGCTTCTTGCCGCTTTTCCCGGAGTTGCTCTGGAAGTGCTCACCGCCGACGGCATCAACGTCATCACGATGAACAAAACGCTGGAGGAACACTTTGCCAAGCTCCCCGACGTTGCTTACCTTCGCCGGCAGCTCTCTGACGTGATCCATCAGAACTGGACAAAGATCGTCATGGCTTATCCCACAGAGCAGATGCCCGAGCTGATCGGATGGCTTGAAAGTCTGGGTCTTGAAGGCGTCATGATGACCCATTCCGACCACTATCTCTTTGAGATTCTTCCCGCTTCGGCAGGAAAAGAGCGTGCTCTTCGCAGACTCTGTGATTTTGCAGGCTTCCCCATGAATAAAGTGATCGCCATGGGCGATTACTACAACGACGTCGGCATGATCCGCGCCGCAGGCTTCGGTGCCGCACCGGAAAGCGCCTGTGATGAAGCAAGAGCCGCCGCTGATCTGATCACCGCATCCAATGAGAAGGATGCTGTTGCCGAACTCATTGACTATATTATCGCACACCCCCATATCCTGTAAGCTGCAGTTTTGTTCCACCGCGCAGGAACTGAAACTCTTCACCCCATAAAAAAAGCCGGCGCGGCGGCAGAATGGAGTAATGAACTATGGAATCCGCAGTCAAGAAAGAATTGATGAAGATTGCCTGTAAGATCCGCATGGGCGTTATCGAGGGCACCTTCAACGCAAAGTCCGGCCATTCCGGCGGCTCTCTGTCCATCGCTGATCTGCTCGCTTATCT
>JAFQND010000273.1 GCA_017396055.1 Oscillospiraceae bacterium | reverse complement strand
TTGCAGGCGTGTTTCAGAGGCGAGTGCTCCCAGAGCTGGTCGAAATTCTCCCAGGGGGAGGCTTCCAGAGCCGAGAGGTTGTGGTAATAACCGATATCGGTGGTCAGGCATTTGCTGATGTAGTTGGAGATCGACCGCTGGGAAGCCACCGCCGCAAAGCGATCGGTGTGGCCGACGATCCAGTTGGCCATGAATCCGCCGTAGGAGCCGCCGGTCATGCCGACCTTCTCCTTGTCGATCTGGGGATAAAGGGCGAGGACATGGTCGGTGAATTCCATCAGGTCGTTGTAATCCCGGACGCCGTACTGCTCGCCGAAGATGTCCGAGAACTCGTCGCCCCTGCCGGAACCGCCGTGGGGATTGCAGAAGAAGACGAAATAGCCCATATTGGCCCAGAGCTGCATCTCGTGGAAATAAACGGTGCCGTAGACACCCTTGGGGCCGCCGTGGACATCGAGGATGGCGGGATAGGTCTTTTCGGGGTCATAATCGGCGGGACGGATGATCCAGCCGTCGATGCGGACGCCCTCTTTGTCGGTGAAGGGGATGTATTCCGGCGGGATGATATCATGGGTCTCCAGGTACTCGTCGTTGAAGGAGGTGAGCTTTGTTTCGGTGCCGTTTTCCAGCCGGTAAAGCTCCTGCAGGCCGCTGCCCTTCATGGCGGTGTAATAGATCACGTCGCCCTTTTTGTCGAAACCGTCCACTCTGCCGCAGTCGGCAGGGGTCAGCTGCACCCGTTCGCCGGTACGGGGATCCATTTTTACAATAAAGGAGATATAATCCCGCGTCTCGAGGCAGTAGAGGCTCTCGTCCTCCATCACGATCGATCTGCCGCCCGCGGCACAGTCCGAGCCGGCACCGCCGCCGATGGTCATATCGGGGTCACAGAGTTTTTCGAGGCTGCCGTCCCGCTTCAGCAGGAAGAAGCTGTCGTTCTGGCTGGTGCCGTATTTTTTGCCGTCGGAGGCCATCATCAGGAAGTCTTCGCCAAAGAACCATACATCCGATACCCCATAATCCTTCCGGGGCAGCAGCTCGGTATAGCTGCCGTCCAGGGTATACAGCCGGACCGATTGTTTGCGGATGGCCATGTCGGTGTATTCCTCGCCGATGATGATCAGTTCGCCCTTTTCTTTGGAATATTCAAAGGAGGAAACGTCCATCAGTTCGGGTGTCAGGGCAGTCTGTGTTCCCGAAAGGGTATCGCAAAGATAGACACGGCTGCGCTTTTTGTTGATGACGCCCTGACCGTTCTGCCAGAAGGGAAGCTCATCGAAGATCTCCACCCGTTTGTCGGCCTCCAGTTCGTCGGCGGTCTTTTCCCGCAGGGAACCGTCTTCGGATGTGAAACGCATGGGATCATAGACGCCCCGGACAAGGAATTTTCCGTCTCCCAGCGATACAGGGCCCGATGCCGCAAAGGGCAGGACGAAGGCTTCCTCCGCCTCACCGCCCCGGATGGAGATACGGTTATAGACGGTGTGGGGCGGCTTGCCCTTGTATTTTTCCTGACGGTCGCCGGGAAAGAGGATCTGTTCATCGTCCAGCCAGATAAAGCCGGATTCTTTGCCCATGCCGGTCAGGCGGCAGAGTTTTCCATCCTCCCAGACCCAGATATGGCTCAGATAACGGTCCTTTTCCAGATCGGGCTGACGGACAACGAAAGCTGCCTTTTTCCCGTCGGGGGAGGCAGTGATGCCCGGCAGGGACTTTATCTCACAGAAATCGGTATAGCTGACTTTTTTCATGGCTGCAGACTCCTTTCGGGAAAAGAAACTCCTGACAGTTTCATTATAAATTCTTCCCGTGAAAAAGGCAATGGAAAAATTCCCGTTCTCCTCTTCCCACCGGGGAAGATTTGTGGTATACTCTATCTGTTAAGGCTTTGCCAATCTTTAAAAGGAGAAATGCTGTATGGAAAACAGACTGAACCTTTATAATACGCTCACCAAAAAGGTCGAGACTTTTGTTCCCCGTGTCGACGGCAAGGTGTCCATGTACACCTGCGGTCCCACCGTCTATCACTTTGCCCACATCGGCAACCTGCGCAGCTATATCATGGAGGACGCACTGGAAAAATTCCTGCGCTACTTAGGCTATGACGTCACCCGCGTCATGAACATCACCGACGTAGGCCATCTGTCCAGCGACGCCGATACCGGCGAGGACAAGATGCTCAAGGGCGCCAAGCGCGAAAAGAAGACCGTTCTCGAGATCGCCGATTTCTACACCAAGGCTTTCTTCTCCGACTGTGAGAAGCTGCAGATCAAGCGTCCCGACGTGGTCGAGCCCGCCACCAACTGCATCGATGAGTTCATCAAGGTCATCTCCGCTCTGCTGGAAAAGGGTTATGCCTATGAAGCCGGCGGCAACATCTATTTCGACACCTCCAAGCTGAAGGAATATTATGTCCTGAGCAACCAGAACGAGGAAGAACTGGCTGTCGGCGTCCGCGAAGGTGTTGAGGAAGATACCAATAAGCGCAGCAAGACCGACTTTGTTCTCTGGTTCACCAAGTCCAAGTTCGACGACCAGGAACTGAAGTGGGAGAGCCCCTGGGGCATCGGTTATCCCGGCTGGCATATCGAGTGCTCCTGCATCAGCATGAAGCATCTGGGCGAATATCTGGACATCCACTGCGGCGGCGTGGACAACATCTTCCCCCACCACACCAACGAGATCGCTCAGTCCGAGGCATTCCTCGGCCATGAATGGTGCGGTTACTGGTTCCATGTACTGCATCTGAACGATTCCACCGGCAAGATGAGCAAATCCAAGGGCGATTTCCTGACTGTTTCCCTGCTGGAGCAGAAAGGCTATGATCCTCTGGCATACAGAATGTTCTGCCTGCAGTCCCATTACCGCAAGCCTCTGGAGTTCAGCTATCCCGTTCTGGACAACGTCGCCCAGACCTATCAGAAGCTGCTGGCCCGTATCCGTGCCCTGCCCAAAGAGGGTGAAGTGGATATGGCCGCCGCTGCTCCTTACAAAGAAGCTTTCATCGAGGCTGTCGGCAGCGACATGAATACCTCCATGGGCTTCACTGTCCTGTATGATGTGCTGAAGGCCGACCTGAACGGCCCCACCAAGCGCTGGCTGATCGGCGATTTCGATCAGGTCCTCTCGCTGAATCTTCTGGCCGAAGAGGAAACTGCCGAGGTGGACGGCGAGCTGGCTGCATGGGTTGAAGAGCGCATTGCTGCCCGTAAGGCCGCCAAGAAGGCCAAGGACTTCGCTCAGGCCGACGCTATCCGCGCCGAGCTGCTGGAAAAGGGCGTTGTCATCAAGGACACCCGCGAAGGAACTCTGTGGGAACTGGCAAAATAAGTGAGTCCCGTCAAAGACCGTGCCGTTACCGGTGCGGTCTTTTTGTGTATTCATTGCTGAGACTCCGTCTCAGACTCTGTCAAAGGGCGCTTTTTGAAAAAAGTGCCCTTTGAGATCCCGCAAAAACTTTTATTTTGGAGGATCGTGCCGCTTTTCTCATATTCCCACCTGCAAAGCCGTTTCAGACGGATTTTTCATTGACACGCGGCCGAAAATCGGGTATGATTATTATAATAATGAAAATGGAGAAATCTGTTTTCAATTCAGAAAGGATCGTGACTGTTTATGGTAAATACCAAGTACAACGAATGGCTCCTGAAGGCCACCGAGGATCCCGATCTGCTGCCCGAGCTGCAGGCTGTTGCCGACAAGCCCGAAGAGATCCGTGATCGCTTCTACCGTGAGCTGGAGTTCGGCACTGCCGGTCTGCGCGGTGTTATCGGTGCAGGCACCAACCGCATGAACATCTACACCGTCCGCAAAGCTACCCAGGGTATCGCTGATTACATCAACGAGACTTACGGCACCGGCTCTGTTGCCATCAGCTATGACAGCCGTATCAAGTCCGACGTCTTCGCAAAAGAGACTGCCCGCGTTCTGGCCGCCAACGGCATCAAGGTATGGATCTACCCCGAACTGATGCCCGTTCCCTGCCTGTCCTTTGCCACCCGTGAACTGAAGTGCACCATGGGCGTCATGATCACCGCTTCCCATAACCCTGCCAAGTACAACGGTTATAAGGCCTATGGCTCTGACGGCTGCCAGATCACCAGTGAGACCGCCAACGGCGTCATTGCTGCCATCGGCAAGCTCAACGAGTTCGATTCCGTCAAGCTGATGGACTTCGACAAGGCTGTTGAAGAGGGTCTGGTAAACTATATCGGCGAGGAAGTCTATGAGGCTTATTATGCCAACGTCCTCTCCCGTTCCATCAACGCTGACGTTGCTGCTTCCAGCGGTTTCAAGATCGTCTATACCCCCCTCAACGGCGCAGGCAACAAGCCCGTCCGCGAGATCCTCAAGAGAATCGGCATCACCGACGTTGTCGTCGTTCCCGAACAGGAATATCCCGACGGCAATTTCCCCACCTGCTCTTATCCCAACCCCGAGATCCGCGACGCACTGAAACTGGGTATCGAGCTGTGCGAAAAGACCGGCTGCGACCTGCTGCTGGCCACCGACCCTGACGCTGACCGCGTCGGTATCGCTGTCAAGTACAACGGCGAGTACAAACTGCTGACCGGCAACGAAGTAGGCGTTCTGCTGCTCAACTATATCGCTTCCCAGCGCATCGCCAAAGGCACCATGCCCAAGGACCCCGTTGCTGTCAAGACCATCGTTACCAACGAGCTGACCACCCGTATCTGTGAGAAATACGGCATCATCCTCAAGAACGTTCTCACCGGCTTCAAGTACATCGGCGAGCAGATCGCTCTGCTGGAGGAAAAGGGCGAGGAAGAGCGCTTCATCTTCGGCTACGAAGAGAGCTATGGCTATCTGGCCGGCACCTATGTCCGCGATAAGGACGCTGTCGTTGCTTCCATGCTGATCTGTGAGATGGCTGCTTTCTATTCCGCCGAAGGCCGCAGCGTTGTCGACGTTCTCAATGAACTGTACGATACCTATGGCTATCATCTGTGCACTCAGGCTTCCTTTGCCTTTGAAGGCGAACAGGGCATGGCCAACATGAAGGCTATCATGGAGAAGCTCAGCGCCGATCCCGCAAAAGAGATCGACGGAGTCAAGGTCGTCGAGTTCAGCGACTATCAGGCTCAGGTCACTGTTGACATGGTTACCGGCGAAAAGACCGCCATCACTCTGCCCAAGTCTGCAGTTCTGATGTACACTCTCGAGAACGGTTATAAGGCAGTTATCCGTCCCTCCGGCACCGAGCCCAAGATCAAGTTCTACTTCTTCGTTATCGAAAAAACCGAGGAAGAAGCAAGAAAGGGCGAGGCTGCGCTGAAAGAAAGTTTCACAAAATTGTTAACCATCTGACAATATTTGTGAATACTGCCAAATATCTCCCGTCTGCTCTTGACAATCCGCAAAAAATCCTTACAATAGATAGAGTACGAGAGAGTATACAAGGAGGATGTTATCCATAATGGCAGATGTTAGAACCATCGGTGTGCTCACCAGTGGCGGTGACGCCCCTGGTATGAACGCAGCCGTCCGCGCTGTTGTCCGCGCTGCTATCCATAACGGCTTTAAGGTAAAGGGAGTTCGCAGAGGCTATAACGGCCTGATCCGCAACGATTTTATCGATCTGGATATGCGTGATGTTTCCGGTATCGCACAGACCACCGGCACCATGCTGTATACCGCCCGCTGCCCCGAGTTCAAGGATCCCGAAGTTGTCAAGCATGCAGCTGAAAACTGCAAGAGAGCCGGTATCGAAGGCCTCGTCGTCATCGGCGGTGACGGTTCCTTCCGCGGCGCCCGCGACTTGACCAACCTCGGCGGCATCAACTGCGTTGGCCTGCCCGGCACCATCGATAATGACATTTCCTGCACTGAATATACCATTGGCTATGACACCGCCATGAACACCGCCATGGAAATGGTGGATAAACTGCGCGATACCAGCCGTTCTCATGACCGCTGCAGCGTTGTTGAAGTCATGGGCCGTCATGCCGGTTATATCGCACTGAACGTCGGTCTTGCTGTCGGTGCTTCCTATATCGCTGTTCCCGAGCGTCCCTTCGTCATGGAAGATATGCTCGCAAAGATCACCGATGCTTACAAGGAAGGCAAGCGTCACTTCATCATCGTCGTTGCCGAAGGCGTTGCCGAACGCATCGAAGGCGGTTCCACCTCTATCGCCAAGAAGATCGAAGAGATCACAGGCGTTGAGACCCGCGCCACTGTTCTGGGCCATGTCCAGAGAGGCGGCAGCCCCACTGTCACCGACCGCGTTATCGCTACCAGAATGGGTCATTATGCAGTTCAGCTGCTGACTCAGGGTATTGGCAACCGCGTTGTCGCTCAGCAGCACGGCGTTATCGTTGACTATGATATCAACGAGGCTCTGCAGATGAAGAAGACCCTTCCTCTGGGTCTGTACGAAGTCGCTGACGACGTATCCTTCTAAAAGAAAAGAGATCCGCTCCGCAAGGGGCGGATCTTTTGTTTTGTCCGGAATAAAAGTTTTTGAGAGATCAAAGAGAACTTTTTCCAAAAAGTTCTCTTTGCCGTGGTTTGGAGCGGAGCTCCAACAATATCATGCAAAATGTCCCATCCGGGAGGATGGGACAAGATCTCCCCGCCGCGCGATGCGGCGGGGATTTGTTTATCTGCTGTTGGACCTTCGATCCAAACCCGACCAAAGCTCCGCTCTGGACTCGCTTAAGCCCCTTTTTGGAAAAAGGGGCTTAAGAATCTCCAAAAACTTTTGCTGCAGAAGATCAACTGCCAACTGAAAAAACCTTGACCCGATGTTTCGTTCTTTGCGGATAAGCAGTAAAAATCCGCAAGACAGAACATTTTTTACTCCATTGCGCTGTGCAGGATAAGGTGCTATACTGAAATCAAACGATATCCCGAAACGAAAGGGGAATTTCCATGACCTTTGTCCAAAACTGCTCTGAACTTATCGAACTGAACCCCCCCGGCCGCCACAGCACCCTGACCGATGTGCGGCTGAATACCGGTTCTGACCTGCACGGCAATCCGGTGCAGCAGCTTGTTTATCACCCCTGCCGCAAGGTCACCGCTTCCGGCAGACTTTTTATCCTGCGCAGCGTGGCCGACCGCAGAGCACTGGTCAT